>JBKPSU010000007.1:0-16044 GCA_046735135.1 Actinomycetota bacterium | reverse complement strand
TGCTGTTTCCCGGCGACGATGGCGGGCACCTCGAACGACCGCACTCCACGAGCGGGTGGTTCATCAAAGCCGTCTCCGAATCCGGGGTGCCGCGTGTGACGCCCGACGACCTGAGGCACAGCGCGGCCAGCCTGGCGGTGTCGGCCGGTGCCAACGTCAAAGCGGTCCAGCGGATGCTCGGTCACGCCAGCGCAGCCATGACGTTGGACGTGTATGCCGACCTATTTGACGACGATCTGGAGGCCGTCGCCACAGCACTCGATGCGGCCCGCGCTCGGGAAAGTGTGGGCAAATGTGGGCACGGGGCGAGCAGCCGGTCCAGCTATAGGGCAGCGATAGGCCGCTGACCTAGGCTTTTATCCAAGCGAATCGGCGACCGCCACCATTGCGGAGGTGATCTGCCCGATCTCGTCGGGTGTGCAGATATACGGCGGCATGGCATACACCAGGTTGCGGAACGGGCGAAGCCATATGCCGTGTGCGAGCGCGGCCGCCGTCGCCACCGGCATGTTCACGGGCTCGGCCATTTCGACGACGCCGATGGCGCCGAGCACCCTGACATCGGCCACGCCCGGCAGCGACCGGGCCGGCTCGAGGCCGTCGCGCAGGCCGGACCCGATCTCCGCAACGCGCCCCTGCCAGTCCCCGCCAAGCAGCAGTTCGACCGACGCCACCGCCACCGCGCATGCCAGTGCATTGGCCATGAACGTCGGGCCGTGCATCAACGCCCCCGGTTCGTGGCCGCTGATCGCCTGTGCGATGTGCGTCGTGCACAGCGTGGCCGCCAGCGTGATGTAGCCACCGGTGAGCGCCTTGCCGACGCACATGATGTCCGGGCTCACCTCGGCATGGTCGGCGGCAAAAAGCTTGCCGGTGCGGCCGAACCCGGTGGCGATCTCGTCGAAGATCAGCAGAACGCCGTGACGGGTGCACATGTCGCGCAGATCCGGCAGGTACCGCGGGTCGTGGAACCGCATGCCGCCCGCACCCTGCACGACCGGCTCCACGATCACGGCGGCCAATTCGTCCACGTGCTCGACCAACAGCTTCTCGAACGCGGCACTGTACGCCGGGTCGTAGCCGGCAGGCACCTGCGGTGCGAACACCTGACGCGCCAGCACGTCTGTCCACAGTGAGTGCATGCCGCCGTAGGGGTCGCAGATGCTCATCGGCGTGAAGGTGTCACCGTGGTAGCCGCCGCGCCACGTCATCAGGCGGTGCTTGCCCGGTCGCCGGAGGCCGCGCCAGTACTGCAGGGCCATCTTCACCGCGACCTCGACCGCGACCGAGCCGGAGTCGCTGAAGAACACGGTGTCCAGCCCGTCGGGGGTGATGTCCACCAGGAGCTTGGCCAGCCGGGCGGCGGGCTCGTGTGTGAGGCCGCCGAACATCACATGGTTCATCGACGCGAGCTGAGAGGCGATCGCGTAGTCGAGTGCCGGGTGACCGTGTCCGTGGATGGCGGTCCACCACGAACTCATCGCGTCGAGGACTTCGACGCGCTTGCCGTCGTCGACGAGCGTCAGCCACGCACCGCGCGCTCCGACCGCGACGACGGGCGGCATCGCCTCGGCGCCGATCGTGCTGTACGGATGCCAAACGTGAGCGGCGTCGATTGCGCTGATCTCGGCGGGGGTCAACGCAGGCATCGAAACCGAGCCTAACCCTTTGCTATCGAATACCACCGTGTCGATGGCGACATGAGCCGGACAGCGATCTTCGGTACATTTACCGACGACCATGATGACCATCGCCCCTCCCCGTCCGGCGCCGGTTGCCACGGGGGGACCGGTGCAGACCGCACCGAAGGCGGACCGCAAGTCCGGTTTCTACCGCAACGATCTCGACGGCCTGCGCGGTATCGCAATCGCACTCGTCGCGGTTTTTCACGTCTGGTTCGGTCGCGTTTCGGGTGGTGTCGACGTGTTTCTCGCACTGTCCGGGTTTTTCTTCGGCGGCCGACTGCTGCGGACCGCGCTGACACCCGGCACGTCGCTGTGGCCCGTTCCCGAGGTCACCCGGTTGGCGCGCAGGCTGTTGCCCACACTGGTAGTGGTGCTTGCCGCGGCAGCCCTGCTGACGATTCTGGTGCAGCCGGAAACGCGCTGGGAGACGTTTGCTGACCAAAGTCTGGCCAGCCTCGGCTACTTCCAGAACTGGGAACTGGCGACCAGCGCCGCCGACTATCTTCGCGCCGGTGAAGCAGTGAGTCCGCTGCAACACATCTGGTCGATGTCGGTGCAGGGCCAGTTCTACATCGCGTTCCTCGCGGTGATCTTCCTATTCGCCCTGCTGTTTCGGCAGGTTCTCGGCAAGTACATGAGGCCTTCAATCGTCGTGTTGCTGAGCGCCCTCACCATCGCCTCTTTCGTGTACGCGATTTTCACCCACGACACCGACCAGGCGACGGCGTACTACGACAGTTTCGCGCGCGCGTGGGAGCTGCTGCTCGGTGCGCTCGTGGGGGCGGTGGTCGGACGCATCCGGTGGCCGATGTGGCTGCGCACGACCGTCGCCGTCGCCGCTCTGGCCGCGATCCTGTCGTGCGGCGCGTTGATCAACGGCGTCAAGGAGTTCCCAGGACCGTGGGCGCTGGTTCCCGTCGGTGCGACCATGCTGTTCATCCTCACTGGGGCCAACCGGCTGGCCGACCCGCACACCGACGGCAAGCTGCCGTTACCCAACCGGCTGCTGGCCACGAAGCCGTTCGTGTGGCTCGGCTCCATCGCGTACTCGCTTTACCTCTGGCACTGGCCACTGCTGATCTTCTGGCTCGTCTGCACCGACAGCCAGCGTGTCGGCTTCCTCGACGGCGCAGGAGTTCTGCTGCTGGCCGGAGTGCTGGCGTTTCTGACCACCAAGTACGTCGAGAACCCGCTGCGCTACCGGACGACCAACCCGGAGATCGGGCCCTCGGTCAAGATGCCGCTGCACACCCGGCTGCGCAGGCCGACCATGGCGCTCGGCTCGATCGTGGCCCTGCTCGGCGTGGCGCTGACCGTGACGTCATTCACCTGGCGTGAACATGTTCTCGTGCAGGGCGACAGCCTCACCGCTCTCGACGTGCACGACTATCCCGGTGCCCACGCGTTACTCGACCACGCGCCCATTCCGGATGCGCCGATGCGGCCGACGGTGCTGGAGGCCAAAAAAGACCTCCCGGAGACCACGATGGACGGCTGCATCAGCGACTTCGACAGCGTCGACGTGATCAGCTGCGCCTACGGCGACAAGTCGGCGACGCGGATCATCGCGCTCGCGGGTGGTTCACACGCCGAGCACTGGATAACCGCGTTGGACCTGCTCGGCAAGCTGCACCACTTCAAGGTGACCACGTATCTGAAGATGGGCTGCCCGCTGACCACCGAGCAGGTCCCCTTGGTGATGGGCGACAACCGGCCCTACCCGAAGTGCCACACGTGGAACGACGCGGTGATGAAAAGGATCATTGCCGATCGCCCGAATTTCGTGTTCACCACCGCGACCCGGCCATGGAACATCAAGGCGGGCGATGTGATGCCTGGCACCTATGTGGGAATCTGGCAGACGCTTTCGGACAACAACATTCCGATTCTGGCGATGCGGGACACGCCGTGGTTGGTGCGCAAAGGGCAGCCATTCTTCCCCGCCGACTGCCTCGCCCGCGGAGGCAACGCCATTTCCTGCGGGATCAGGCGATCGGACGTGCTCTCCAGGCAGAACCCGACGCTGGACTGGGTGGCACAGTTCCCGCTGCTGAAACCCCTCGACATGAGCGACGCGGTGTGCCGAAAAGACGTCTGCCGCGCCGTCGAGGGAAACGTCCTGCTGTACCACGACTCTCACCACATCTCGAAGTCGTACATGCGCACGATGGCCGATGAACTCGGGCGTCAGATCGCGGCTGCCACCCGCTGGTGGTGACAATCCAGCGGCGGTTCCCGCGCGACCGATAAGGTCGAATGATGTCCCTGACGGTGTGGCCGGGTACGGCCTATCCCCTTGGCGCCACGTACGACGGCGCGGGCACCAACTTCTCCCTGTTCTCCGAGGTCGCAGACAAGGTCGAGCTGTGCCTGATCGCCAAGGACGGCTCCGAGGAGCGGATCAACCTCGACGAGGTCGACGGCTACGT
The DNA here is from genome assembly GCA_046735135.1 of Actinomycetota bacterium. Classification (GTDB taxonomy): domain Bacteria; phylum Actinomycetota; class Actinomycetes; order Mycobacteriales; family Mycobacteriaceae; genus Mycobacterium. The sequence goes on along the minus strand of JBKPSU010000007.1, from coordinate 11,930 downwards.
CTGGCACGCGTACTTGCCCACCGTGACCCCGGGCCAGCGGTACGGCTTTCGCGTCCACGGTCCGTGGGATCCCGCGGCCGGGCACCGTTGCGACCCGAGCAAGCTGCTGCTGGATCCCTACGGGAAGTCCTTTCACGGCGACTTCGAATTCACCCAGGCGCTGTTCTCCTACGATCTCGAGGCGGCCAAGGTCGATCCGACCGACACCGGAACACCTGGAATCGACTCGCTCGGCCACACCATGACCAGCGTGGTCATCAACCCGTACTTCGACTGGGCATCCGACCGCGCGCCCCGCACGCCGTACCACGAGACGGTGATCTACGAGGCACACGTCAAGGGCATGACGCAGACGCATCCGGCCATACCCGAGGAAGCGCGCGGCACCTATGCGGGGCTGAGCCACCGCGCCGTCATCGACCACCTCAAGTCGCTGAACGTCACGGCGATTGAACTGATGCCGGTGCACCAGTTCATGCACGACCACCGGCTCATCGATCTCGGGCTGCGAAACTACTGGGGCTACAACACTTTCGGGTTCCTCGCACCGCACTACCAGTACTCGTCGAGCCGGCATGCGGGCGGTGCCGTTGCCGAGTTCAAGACGATGGTGCGGACCTTCCACGAGGCAGGCATCGAAGTCATCCTCGACGTGGTCTACAACCACACGGCGGAGGGCAACCACCTCGGGCCGACGATCAACTTCCGCGGCATCGACAATGCCGCGTACTACCGGTTGCTCGACGGTGATCTGAGGCTCTACAAGGACTTCACCGGCACGGGCAACAGCCTCAACGCCCGCCACCCACACACTCTCCAGCTGATCATGGACTCGCTGCGCTACTGGGTGCTCGAGATGCACGTGGACGGCTTCCGCTTCGACCTGGCGGCCACCCTCGCCCGCGAGTTCTACGACGTCGACCGGCTGAGCGCGTTCTTCGACCTGGTCCAGCAGGATCCGGTCGTCAGCCAGGTGAAGCTGATCGCCGAGCCGTGGGATATCGGCGAAGGCGGTTACCAGGTCGGCAATTTTCCAGGTTTGTGGACCGAGTGGAACGGGAAGTATCGCGACACTGTGCGCGATTACTGGCGGGGTGAACCCGCGACCCTCGGCGAATTCGCTTCGCGACTGACCGGCTCATCGGACCTCTACGAGGCGACGGGACGGCGGCCCAGTGCCAGCATCAACTTCGTCACCTGCCACGACGGGTTCCCGCTTGCCGATCTTGTCTCGTACAACGAAAAGCACAACGAAGCCAACGGCGAGGACAACCGCGACGGCGAGAGCCACAACCGGTCATGGAACTGCGGCGTCGAGGGGCCGACGGACGATCCGGAAATCCTTGCACTGCGCGCCAAGCAGATGCGCAACATCATGGGCACGTTGATGCTTTCGCTGGGCACCCCGATGCTGTCGCACGGTGACGAGATCGGCCGCACGCAGAAGGGCAACAACAACTCCTACTGTCAGGACTCCGAGCTGTCGTGGATGGACTGGTCGATGTGCGAGACCAACGCCGAGCACTTGGCGTTCACCCGCAAAGTGATCGAGTTCCGCAAAAAACATCCGGTGTTTCGCCGCAGGCGGTTCTTCGACGGCAAGCCGATCCGCAGCGGCGACCAGGTCCGTGACATCGCATGGCTCACCCCGGCAGGCACGGAGATGACGCCCGAGGACTGGGGTTCTGGATTGGGCAAGTGCGTGGCGGCGTTCCTCAACGGCGACGCGATCGCTGCGCCCAACGAGCGCGGTGAGCGGGTGGTCGACGACTCGTTTTTGCTGTGCTTCAACGCCAACGATGAAGAGCAGGATTTCGTTGCGCCGCAGGATGATTACGCCAAGGAGTGGACCGCCGACCTGGACACCGCCGATCCGAAGGGCGAGACAGACTTTGTGGTCGCGGCGGGCGAGAAGATCTCGCTGCACCCCCGGTCGCTCCTTGTGCTGCGTAAGACCGCCTGACGCATGCCATCTCCAATCCTGTCGACCTATCGGCTGCAGATGCGTGGTGACTGCTTCACCTTCGCCGACGCCGAAGAGCTGCTGCCCTACCTCGACGATCTCGGTGTGTCGCATGTGTACCTGTCGCCGATCTTGACCGCCACGCCCGGTTCCTTACACGGCTATGACGTCATAGACCCCACGACCGTGTCGGCGGAGCTCGGCGGCGCCGACGGGCTCGCCCGGATGTCTGCGGCTGCACGGTCGCGCGGCATGGGCGTGATCGTCGACATCGTCCCCAACCACGTCGGCGTCGATAAGCCAGAGCTGAACAAGTGGTGGTGGGACGTGCTGAAGTACGGTCGCGACTCGACATTCGCTTCGTACTTCGACATCGACTGGACGCTGGATAACGGCCGAATCGTGCTGCCGGTGTTGGGTTCCGACGACGACGTCGCCGATCTCGTGGTGGACGGGGATGTGCTGCGGCTCGGCGACCTGGCTTACCCGATCGCACCGGGAACCGGATCCGGCTCGGGTAGCGAGGTGCACGAGCGTCAGCACTATCGCCTCATCGGGTGGCGGCACGGCGTATGCGGCTACCGGCGGTTCTTCTCGATCACCTCGCTGGCCGGGCTGCGGCAAGAGGACCGCGCAGTCTTCGACGCCACGCATGTGGAGGTGAAACGATGGTTCGACGAGGGTCTGGTCGACGGTGTACGCATCGATCATCCGGACGGATTGTCTGACCCGGCAGGCTATTTGGCGTGGCTGCGCGAGATCACCGGCCCGCAGGCGTGGATCATCATCGAAAAGATTCTGGCCGTTGACGAACCCTTGGACCCGAGCCTGCCCGTCGCAGGCACAACGGGATATGACGCGCTGCGCGAAGTCGGCGGCCTGTTCATCGACCCGTCCGGTGTCGGGCCGCTGACCGAGCTCGTCGATTCGACAGGCACGGATTACCACGACATGCCGCACCTGGCGCGCACGCTCAAGGTCCGCACCGTCACCGACACCCTGGCCAGTGAACTGGGGCGGTTGTGCCGCACCATCACGGCCGCAACCGGTTCCACCCATCCGGAACTGCCGGAAGCGATCGCCGTTCTCTTGAGCCGGATCGGTGTGTACCGGTCCGACTATCTGAACCTGTCGTTGGTGCTGCCGACCGCGCTGGCCGATGCTGCAGCCGCGCGTCCCGACTTCGCGGAACCCCTCGCGGTCATCTCGGCGGCGGTCGGTGGTGGCGGCGAAGCGGCGGTGCGCCTACAGCAGCTGTGCGGCGCGGCGACGGCGAAGTCGATGGAGGACTGCCTGTTCTACCGCGACCCGCGACTGGTCTCACTCAACGAAGTCGGCGGCGAACCCGAGAAGTTCGGCGTGAGTGTTGCCGAATTCCATCAGCGGGCCACTACCCGAAAGCGGCTGTGGCCGCAGGCGATGACGGCGCTGAGCACACACGACACCAAGCGCGGTGAAGACGTGCGGGCACGCATCGGTGTGCTGTCCCAGGTGCCCGCGCTGTGGGCGGGTTTCGTCACGGCCTGGAACCGGCGCGCGCCGTCGCCGGACCCGATGACCGCGCTGTTTCTGTGGCAGATCATCTTCGGCGTATGGCCGGTCGACGGTTCCGTCACAGACGACCTGCGCGGACGCCTGCACGCTTACGCGGAGAAGGCGATCCGGGAAGCCGCCGCACACACGACGTGGAACGACCCCGACGCCGAGTTCGAGCAGAAAGTCCACGAGTGGATCGATGAGGTGATCGATGGACCGGTCGCCACCGAGCTGACCTCGCTGGTGGCGCGGCTCGACGAGCATGCCCGCAGCGACAGCCTCGGTCAGAAGCTCATTGCACTGACGGCACCCGGCGTGCCCGATGTCTACCAGGGCACCGAAGTCTGGGACGACAGCCTCGTCGACCCCGACAATCGCAGGCCCGTCGACTTCACCACACGGCGTGAAGCGCTGTCGACATTGCGGCATCCCAAGATCGAGGTGGTGGCCGCCGCACTTCGGCTGCGCCGCGAGAAGCCGGACGCCTTCACCGACGGCGACTACACGCCGCTGCTGGCTGAAGGGCCCGCGGCAGAACATCTCGCGGCTTTCGTGCGTGGCAAGGATGTGGTGACCGCGGTGACCCGGCATTCCGTTCGGCTCGCGGAAACCGGTTGGGGTGAAACGCTTTTGACACTTCCCGAGGGAACGTGGTTGAGCCGCATCGGATCCGGCCGGTTCAGCGGAGCGGTCTCCCCCGGCGAACTGTTCGCCGAACTGCCTGTCGCGATGCTGGAGCGCGCCGATGGCTGAATTCGCGGTGTGGGCGCCGCGGCCTGAACGCGTGCGCCTCGACGTCGACGGCACGCTGCACCCGATGTGCCGCTCGGACGACGAATGGTGGCGAGCGGATGTCGAGGCCCCACCCGATGCGCGCTACGGGTTCGTGCTCGACGACGACGAGACCGTTCTGCCCGACCCACGATCCCCACGCCAGCCCGACGGCGTGCACGAACGTTCGCAGCTGTGGCGGCCCGCACCAGGCGCCTGGACCGACGGCGGGTGGCAGGGCCGCTCGATCGAGGGACAGACCATCTACGAACTTCACATCGGGACGTTCACGCCTGCAGGCACATTCGACTCGGCCATCGAGAAGCTGGACTACCTGGCGGATTTGGGCGTGGACTTCGTCGAGGTGATGCCGGTCAACGCGTTCGGCGGCACGCACGGCTGGGGCTACGACGGTGTGCTCTGGTATGCCGTGCACGAACCGTACGGCGGCCCCGACGGTCTCGTGCGGTTCATCGATGCTTGCCACCAGCAAGGGCTCGGCGTGCTGATCGACGCGGTCTTCAACCATCTCGGACCGTCGGGCAACTACCTGCCGAGGTTCGGGCCGTACCTGTCGTCGGGCAGCAATCCGTGGGGCGAGTCGATCAATATCGCCGACGCCGACGCCGACGAGGTCCGCCGTTACATCATCGACTGCGCGCTGCGCTGGATGCGCGACTTCCACGCCGACGGCCTGCGACTGGATGCCGTACACGCACTGGTCGACGTCACCGCGATTCACATCCTCGAGGAGCTTGCGACCGAGACAGACTCGCTGGCAAGCGAATTGGGCCGACCACTTTCGCTGATCGCCGAGAGCGACAAAAACGACCCCCGATTGATCACGCCGCGCGAGCTCGGCGGCTACGGCATGACCGCGCAGTGGGACGACGACATCCATCACGCAATCCACGCCGCGGTGTCTGGCGAACGTCAGGGCTACTACGGCGATTTCGGATCGGTCGAGGCGCTGGCGCAGACGCTGAAGCATGGCTACTTCCACGCGGGGACCTATTCGTCTTTCCGGCACCGCCGACACGGTCGGCCGCTGGACACCACGACGATTCCCGCCACCAGGCTGCTGGCCTACACCCTCACCCACGATCAGGTGGGTAACCGGGCTGTCGGCGACCGGCCATCACAGAACCTGACATCGGGCCAGCTGGCGGTGAAAGCCGCCCTCGCGCTCGGATCCCCTTACACGGCAATGTTGTTCATGGGTGAGGAATGGGGTTCGTCCTCCCCGTTCCAGTTCTTCAGCTCACATCCGGAACCGGAACTGGCGCGGGCCACCGCCGAGGGCCGCAGGAAAGAATTCGCCGAGCACGGGTGGGATGCCGACGCGATCCCCGACCCGCAGGATCCGGAGACATTCTATCGGTCCAAGTTGGACTGGAACGAGATCGACGACGGCGATCACGGGCGGCTCCGTCGCGTCTATCACGAGCTGATCGCGCTGCGTCGGAATGAGCCCGACATGGCCGACCACTGGCTGGACCATATGAAGGTCGACTACGACGAGGATCAGCGCTGGCTCGTCATGCACCGTGGATCGCTGTCGATCGTCTGCAATCTGAACGCCGACGCGGTGACGGTCCCGGTGACCGGCGAGCCGGTATTGGCCTGGGGTGAGCCGACCTTCGACTCCGATTCCCTTCGGCTCGAGGGACATTCGTTCGCTGTTCTGCGGACGCCTACCAGCGACCGCGGTGAATGACCTCATCGAACGGCCGCCGAGCCGGCTTCCGAATCGGCTTGAGCGGCCTGTCGTCGGGATATCCGAGGGCCAGCAGATAGGCAACCAGATGGTCGCCGGGCACCCCCAGGATGGCGCGAGCCTTCTCTTGGTCGCCCACCGATGAGTGGCCGGTTCCGACGCCGAGATTGGTGGCCGCAATCGACATCGCCATCGTGGCCTGGCCGAGGTCGTACTGATCCACGACCTTCCGCCGCTCGTCAGGCGGCACCGGTGCAACCAGCGCGATGGCCGCGGGGGCTGACGCGATGTGCCGGGCGCCCTGCCACACGGTGGAAAGCTGTTTCAACTGATCCGGATCGGTGACGATGACGAAATCCCAGGGCTGGCGATTCTTCGCAGAGGGCGATCGCCAGCCCGCCTCGACGATGCGCTGAAGTTCCGCTTCCGGAATCGGGTCGGAGCGGTAGCTCCTGACGTTCCGACGGGCAAGATCGCGTCCCAGGCATCCATCTCATCCTGCGCTCAGCCGACGACATAGGGATCAACGCGAGGATGCCTGCCGGTATGCCGATCTCGGAAGCGCTCAGAGCAGGTAGCGATACGCCGGCGAGCCGGGCTCCAATGTCTCCACGTGGATGTCGGATGCCTTCATCCGCTCGAGCAGGCCATCGAGGTCGGCGGCCGATCCGAGTTCGACGCCGACCAGCGCCTCACCCGTCTCTCGGTTGTTGCGCTTGACGTACTCGAAGAGTGTGATGTCGTCGTTGGACCCGAGCACGGTGTCGAGAAACCGCCGCAGCGCGCCAGGCTCCTGCGGGAAGTCGACAAGGAAGTAGTGCTTGAGCCCGAGGTGCACCAGCGAGCGTTCCAGCACTTCGCCATAGCGCGATACGTCATTGTTGCCGCCCGAGATCAGGCACACCACGGTCGATTCCGGCTCGATGTCGGCTTCCATCAGGGCGGCCACCGACAGGGCGCCCGCGGGTTCGGCGATGATGCCCTCATTCTGATAGAGGTCGAGCATGGCCGTGCACACCGCACCCTCGTCGACCGCCGTGACCGAAACCATGTCACCCGCTGCCGACAGCGCCGCATAGGTCAGGGCGCCCGCACGGTTCACCGCGGCGCCGTCCACGAACTGGTCGACATGGTCGAGCGTGACGGGCTGTCCCGCGGCGAGCGCGGCGATCATCGCGGCGGCCCCTGCCGGTTCGACACCCAATATCGATGTGCGGCTGGTGCGTTCAGCCAGGTACGTGGTGATGCCTGCGATGCAGCCGCCGCCTCCGATCGGCACGATCACCAGATCGGGCTCGCAGTCGAGTTGGTCGAGCAGCTCGACGGCGATGGTGCCCTGCCCGGCGATGGTGCGCGGGTCGTCGTACGGCGGAACCAGTGTGGCGCCCGTGCGCTCGACATCGTCGAGAGCGGCGGCGGCCGCCTCGTCGTAGGTCTTGCCGACGGCGATCAGCTCGATGAACTCGCGGCCGTGGTAGCGGATGCGGTCGCGCTTCTGCTTGGGCGTCTTGGCGGGGATGTACACGCGGCCACGGATGCCCATCAGCCGGCACGCCATGGCGAAGCCCTGCGCGTGGTTGCCCGCCGAGGAACACACGACCCCAGCTGCGACCTCGTCGTCGGACAGCTGCCGCAGCAGGTTGTTGGCCCCGCGCAACTTGTAGGACCGCACCGCCTGCAGGTCTTCGCGCTTGAGGTAGACCGTCGCGCCGGTGGCCTCCGACAACCGCTCGCTGAACTGCAATGGGGTCCGCGCGACCACGTCGGAAATTCGCTGAGCGGCCGCATCGATGTCGGCCGCGGTAACCGGCGGCGACGGACGAAGGTTCTGGCTCAGTTCAGCGGACACCGATCTATGGTGCCATCTGGGCCTATACCCGCCAAACTCAGTATTTCGCTCGCCAACGGCGAGCGGGTTTCAGCTGACGGGGGTCAGCACGAAGACCGGAATCTGCCGGTCGGTCTTCGCCTGGTACTCGGCGTAGTCGGGCCATGCCTCGACCGCGCGCTCCCACCAGGTGGCCTTCTCGTCGTCGAAGACCTCGCGGGCCTCGTAGTCGCCGGTGGTCTGGCCGTCCTGCAGCTCGACGCGCGGGTTCTTCTTGACGTTGTAGTACCAGACGGGGTTCTGCGGAGCGCCGCCCAGCGATGCCACCACCGCGTACTCGCCGCCGTGCTCGACTCTCATCAGCGGGGTCTTGCGGATCTTGCCGCTCTTCGCGCCGAGAGTGGTCAGGAGGATGACGGGCCTGCCCTTGAGCTCCGTGCCCTCGGTGCCGCCTGACTCCATGTACTTCTCGGCATTGTCACGGGCCCAATCGGACGTGCTGGGTTCATAGTCTCCGGAAAGTGGCATGCCACCAGCTTAGGCCCACTAAAGAGTCGCACACCCTCATTCGGTGTTTCGGTTGTCCGAAACCATGCTTACGAGCTATCGTGAAACTATGACCACACGCGACGAAGTATTGATCGCCGGGGTGCCCTGGCCGGTCTACAAGCTGGTCGCGCTCGCCGTCGGCGTCGTCGTGCTGGTCGTGGTCGGCGTCGTGACAACCAGTGTCGGACCTGCCGTGCTGGCCGCAGCAGCGGCGGCCACCGCCGTGGGGCTCGGCCTGCGCGTCGCGGCCACACGCCGCTAATCCTCGGCGAGACCCCGCAGCCTTTCCAAGTCCGCCGCCACCGTCGTCACGTCGCTTTCGAACTCCTCGTCGGTCATGCCCGGCCGCCGTCGCACCGTGAACACCACCTCACACCGCGGCTGACCCTCGCCCGCGGGAATCACCCGCAGCGGGTTGTACACCGACTCGCCCGACGGCATCCGCACCACGTGGTCGAGTACGCCGTACTCATTGGTCGGGGCGAACTCGACCGTCACCTTCCCCATCGGTGAGTCGGCAACCCAGCCCTCGGCCGTCTGCCGCAGCCCACCCGCAGCGAGCCCGGAAGCCCACCGCGGCATCTGCTCGGGGTCGGCCGCGATCGCGTACGCCACCTCGGGTGCGGCGTCGATCCAGACGCTGACATGACGAGAAGTCATTGCGCCGCGCCCGCCGCCGTCTTCGGCTCGTGCACTCCGTCGCCGACATCGGACGCGTAGAGCCCATCGATCTCGGAGCTGTATTTCTGATGGATCGGTTTGCGCTTGAGCTTCATGGTCAATGTGATCTCGTCGCCGCCGGGCTCCCAGAACGTCGGCAGCACCCGAAACCGCTTGATCTGCTCCACTTTCGACAATTTCGCGTTGCCGTCGGCGACTCCGGCTGCGATATCGGCGATCACACCCGGATCCGACGCCAGCGTCTCCGGCGAATCGTCGGCGAGACCGCGCTGCGTGGCGTACGGCGCCGCCGACTCCGCGTCGAGGACGATAAGCGCCGTGTTGTACGGGCGGGCGTCGCCGACGGCCAAGATCACGCCGATGAGCGGACACGACGCCTTGATGGTGTTCTCGATGTTGGCGGGCGACATGTTCTTTCCCGCCGCGTTGATGATCAACTCCTTCTTGCGGTCGACGACCTTCAGGTAACCCTCGTCGTCGGACTCGAGGATGTCGCCGGTGTGCAGCCAGCCGTCGTCATCGATGGCCTCAGCCGTCTTCTGCGGCTCCTTGCGGTATCCCTTCATCACCAGTGGGCCTCGCACCAGGAACTCGCCGTCCTCGGCGATGCGACCTTCCATGCCGGGCACCAGCTTGCCGACCGTGCCCAGCCGAGCGTCCGACGGATGACTGACCGTGGCGATGCAACTCAGCTCCGACATGCCCCAGACCTCGGCGATCGGAATCCCCAGCCCGACGAAGAACGCCAGCGTCTCCCGGGGAATCGGAGCGGCGCCCGATACCGCGTGTCTGACCTGCTCGAGGCCCAGCTTCTCCCGCAGCTTCGACAGCACCAGCTCGTCTGCTTGTGCCCACTCCGCAGCGACGTCGTCGGGCACGGGCTGACCGGCGGCCAGTGCATCGGCCTTCTTCGCGGCCACCGCGAGACCCCACTGCAGTCCCATGCGCTTGGTCTCATCGGGCTCGTTCGCCGTCGCGAATTCGATTGCGGCCTTGAGCTTCTCCCACACCCGCGGCACCGCACCCCAGATCGTCGGCCGCACATCGGGCAACGCACCCGCGATGGCCCTGGCGTCAGACACCGTGGTGACCTGAGTGCCAAACACCTCCTGCAGGTACAGCGCGCCCATCCGGTCGGCGATGTGCGCCGTCGGCAGGAAGGACGTGCTGCGGTCGCCGAACTTGACTCCGAGTACCTCGTCGATTGCGAACGCCTGGAACAGCAGGTTGGCGTGCGTCATTTCCACGCCTTTCGGGTTGCCTGTGGTGCCCGACGTGTAGATCAGCGTGGCCACGTCGTCGGATTGCACTGCCCGCCAGGCGGACTCGAAATCGAAGTCGTCGGCGCCCGCAGCGTACAAGTCGTCCACCGAAATCGTTCCCTCGGGCGACCCGTCCAGGCAGACGATGTGGTCGATCTTCGCGCCGCTGGCACGGATTCGGTCGACGTACTGCGCCTCGCACATCAGCACCTTGGTGTCGGCGTTGTCGAACAGGTAGATCAGCTGCTCGGCGGCCAGGGTGTTATAAACGGAGAACGAGATGGCGCCGACGTGCTGGGCGCCCACCTCCAGCGGATAGAACTCGGGGCGGTTCCCCATCATCAGCGACACCGTGTCGCCGCGCCGGACACCGAGCCCAGCCAAACCTGCGGCCACCTTCCCGACCTGGTCGGCGTACTCCCGCCAGGTCAGGGTCTGGGTATCGCCCGGAGTGCGGAGCGCGACGGCGTCCGGATCGATCGAGGCGGTGTGCTGGAAGGCCTCACACAACGTGGCTGGCCGATCCGATGTGCTCATGATTCACAACTTAGGCACTCACACTGTGCAGATGGACGGTTCACCGGAATCCGATATTCGTCGCGAGCGCCTGATCCGCTTTGCGCAGGAGATCACCGCCGACGCCGAGAAGCGCGTGCCCGCCTGGGTTCGTCACGGCGACCCCGAGAGCGCTATACCGGTACGGCTCGCGGTCCTCGTCGTGATGGCACAGCAGGTCGCCATCCCGAGGGGCTACACGCTGGTGCCGCGCTGGCCACTGCTTGTCCTGGAAGGTTTGCTTCTGGTGGCTCTGCTGGCGATCAATCCTCGAGTCATGTCGCGCCGTACCCGATTCAGCAGATATGCGACGTGGGGGCTGCTCGCCGCGATCACCATTGACAACACGTTGTCCGCCATTCTGCTGGACGCCCGCATCGTGACCGGCGAGGTGAGCAACAACGCCGCCGTGCTGCTCGGGAGCGGGGCGGCGATCTTCGTCACGAACATCATCGTGTTCGGCATCTGGTACTGGGACCTCGACCGGGGCGGCCCGTTCGCGCGGCATGTCGGAGAGCGACCGTATCCCGATTTCCTTTTCCCGCAGATGGCCACACCCAATGTGTCGAAGCCGGATTGGCGACCGACGTTCATCGACTACCTCTACGTCAGCGTGACCAATGTGATGGCGTTCTCCCCCACCGATACGATGCCGCTGGCACGCTGGGCCAAGGCGATGATGACCGTGCAGGCGATGGTCGCACTGTCCACCGCCGCACTCGTAATCTCAAGGGCGGTGAACGTTTTGGGCTGAGTTCCGACTACGCCAACCGGACCGGCAGCGACTGCACCTCGGCGCCGAGGGCGGCGGCGTCGATCGAGATGGCATTGACCGGTCGCGGTGACTGACCTAGTTGGTTGTCGGTGGTGGCGTCGGCTGGAATGGTTCGTACCACCACCAGTCGGCGCGCTCGCCGCTGGAGCCGGGGCACGGTGCTACCGCCGGTGGGGGTCGGGTGGGTGGGCGCGCCAGCGATCCGGCGCTCAATAGTCGGCCGGCACTGTCAGTGACGGTGAGGTTGTGCGCGGTTCCGGCGATGGTGATCGTGCCTCGATGGTGCAACCGGT
>JBKPSU010000006.1:0-55381 GCA_046735135.1 Actinomycetota bacterium | reverse complement strand
GGTCGAGGGCGTTCCCGGTCTGACAGACTTGCTGTCGCTTATGCAGCGAGAGCGAAGTCGCGCTGATTGGAATCGGCGCTTAATTGGTTGCAACGACGCTTACGGTGGTCTCTTGCCTGCACCGGCACGCTTCCCTTGATTCGATGCGCGAAGTCGAAACCGTTCAGCCCCTCGCATCCCTGCCGGCTCTCGGCAGGACAGTCCAGTCTACCGTCGATGCAAACAATGACCAGCGATTAAATAGTCCCAGCTAGATCACGTAATTCAGATGCTCGACGATCCGCCTGCCCACCTGCTCGTCGCCGCCATAGGCGATCGCGTCGTGGTCGACCTTTTGCCTGCCACCGGCCAGCCGGGCGAACAGCAGCCCGTCCAGCGTGATCGTCGTGGTGGGCTCGGCGCCGTCGAAGTCGTCGACAACCCTGGCCTTCCCGTCGACGGCCACATTGATCGTGCGCGCCAGCGGTCCGGTCAGCTCGAGTCGCACCCGCGACCCGTCGGGCGCCCCGCCGAGCTTGCCGACGACGAAGCCCATGCTCGCCGCCATCTCGTCGAGAGCCAGCCGAGAATCCGAACCGCCGAGTTCGGCGTCGCCTGCCTGCCGGTGCACCGCGTCGCGGATGTCGTGTTGGTGCATCCAGCAGTCGAAGATCCGCACCCGCATGAACCGTCCGTAGCTGTCCGGGCCGGCCGGCGTCACGGTGAGCTCGTACCACTGCGGCTCGCCCATCGCGGTCAGTGCGTCGCGGCGCTCGGCCGTCGTCGCGCGGAAGCGGTCCAGCAGCTCGGAATTGCTGTGGCCGCGAAGCTTACGAACCCACCGTTCGTTCATCACGCCGATGTCATTGCGCACATGCTTCAGGGTCGACACGTCGATGTCCGCGTCCGGGGTCGCCGCGCCCTGAAGCATCGACTCGGTGCCGATCACATGGGCGACGACATCGTGCACACTCCAGCCCGGCAGCGACGTCTGTTGACCCCACTGCGGCTCCGGCAGGTCGCCGATGACCTGGTCGATCGCGTCCCAGCTGGCGAAGAGTCCGTTCAACACATCAGATTTGTCCAGCCGGGTGACCGGACGTGAAGGGCTGCTCACGGGCCGACGGTACCGCTCACCGCGCCGGGAAAGGAGATATTGGTGATCGGAGCCGCGCGGCCGAACAGATGCCCCTGGGCCATGCGACAGCCGGCCGTGTAGACGGTGTCGGCCTGCGCCGTCGACTCCATGCCCTCGGCGATGGCCGCCAGGTCCAGCGCATCGCACAGCCGTGACCGATCGGTACAGCGTCTCGATCCGAGCGGGCTCGGAGCCGACCGTCAGACCGCGGTCGAGCTTGATGATCCGCACCGAAGTCGTCCAGCGCGACCTTGACGCCCATTCCGTTCAGCCGCGTGATGGCCGACGCGGCATCGGCCAGGTCGACCACGGGCACCGTCTCGGTGATCTCCAGAACTAGCTGGTTGGGCATCAGATCATGCCGTGCCAGCGTCTGACGAACCTGTTGCTCGAACGCGACGCTGCCCAGCCGTGCCGTACCGATGTTCACGTGTAGGACGAGATCGTCGCCGTCATCATCGGCGTGGTGGGATTTCCTGGTGGTCAACGGCATTGGCAGCATCCGACGCGGATCACCCCGCGGCGATCATCGCAACCGACCCGAGCGCGAGCACCATGCCCACCGCCTGCCAGCGGGTCACCCGCTCCCGCAACACCACGATCGCGAGCAACACCGTCGCCGCCGGGTACAGCGACATCAGCACGCCGGCCAGTGAGAGCAGCGACGCGTGCAACGCCAGCAGCATCGCGACGTTGGCCGCGACGTCGAGTACCGCGGCCAGCAGTGCCAGCCGAAGCGGTGTGCCTGACGGCGGCGCCAGATTGCCGGTCACGGCCGCAACCACCAACACCAGCACGCTGGCCGCCAACCGCGCAAACACCAACGGCCACAACCCGGAATCGGCGGGGGCCTGCGCGATCAACGCGAAGTTCAGCCCGAACGCCACGCCCGAGCCGACTGTCAGCCACGCCACCTTCTTCGTGAACTTGTGTGATGTCACGTCCTCATCGGTTGCCTCACGGCTAACGAGCACGACGGCGGCCAGCGCGAGGACTACGCCGATGCCTGCGAGCGCACCGGGCCGCTCCCCCAACGCGAGGCCGACGCCCACCGGGATGGCCGCGACGAGGATCGCCGTCAGCGGCGACACCACCGAGATCGGGCCCGCACCCAACGCGGCGTAGAACCACCAGATCCCGAAAGCCTGGGAAACACCGCACAATCCGCCCCAGAACAGCGCTCCGTGGGAGATATGGCCGCCGACGATTGCAGCCAGCGCGAGCAGCAGCACCAACGCAATCGGGTAGGAAACCAGCACCACCCGCAGCGCGGCCACCCGTCGCGACGCGAGTCCGCCGACGAAATCGCTGATGCCGTAGCCCAGCGCCGACGCCAGCGCGAAGACGATCCCGATCAGGTCATGCCCTTGGCGCGTCGGCCCATTTCGCGGGCCACCTCACGCTGCGCATCGCGACGCGCCATGTCCTGGCGCTTGTCGCGGGCCTGCTTACCACGGGCCAGAGCGAGTTCGACCTTCACCTTGCCGTCGGAGAAGTACAGCGAAAGCGGCACGAGCGTCAGGTTGCCGTCCCGAATCTTTCCGACCAGGGTGTCGATCTGGTTGCGGTGCAAGAGAAGTTTGCGGTTGCGCCGCGGTGCGTGGTTGGTCCAGCCGCCGTGGTGGTACTCCGGGATGTGCAGGTTGCGCAGCCAGATCTCGCCGTCGTCGACGGTCGCGAACGCCTCGGCCATCGACGCCTGGCCGTCGCGCAGGCTCTTGACCTCCGTACCCATCAGCGCAACCCCCGCCTCGAACGTCTCGAGGATCGAATAGTTGTGCCGCGCCTTGCGATTGGTCGCGATCACCCGGTTGTTGCTTGACCTTGTCGGGTCGGCTTTCTTGGCCACGGCTAGCGTCTGACGTAGAGGCGCAAGGTGGCGTATGAGGTGATGCCGGACATCGCGAGACCAAGGAACAGCATCCACGGCGCGCTGTAATACAGCACGTCGGCGTAGTCGACCTTGGCGATCAGGTTCGCTTCATAGAACTGGTTCAGCGCGTTCTCCAGAAACAGCGCCCGCACCACGATCAAGCCGACGATCGCGATCACCACGCCGATGAATGCGGCAAGCATCGCCTCGACCAGGAACGGCAGCTGCGTGTACCAACGGCTGGCGCCGACGAGTCGCATGATGCCGATCTCGGTGCGACGTGTGTACGCAGCCACCTGAACCATGTTGGCTATCAACAAAATCGCACCGACCGCCTGAACGAGTGCGACCGCGAACGCGGCGTTGCTGATGCCCTGGAGCACTGCGAAGAGCCTGTCGATCAGGTCCTTCTGGTTCAGCACGTTCAGCACGCCCGGCTGGCCTGCGATCGCTTGGTCGAAGTCCTTGTGCTGCTCAGGATTGTCCAGCTTGACGATGAACGACGCCGGAAAAGCGTCCTTGCCCGCGACATCCTTGTATTGCGGGAACTTCTTGATGGCGTCGTTGTAGGCGTCATCGCGGTTGAGGAATCGCACGGACTTGACGTCATCGCGCCCCTCGATCTGCGCCCGCAACGCCTTGCAGGGGTCCGCGTCACATGTCGGGTCATTGGCCGACACGTCGTTGGTCAAAAACACCTGGCTCTCAACCCGGTCCAGGTAGATGGCGCGCGACTGGTCGGCCAGGCGCACCACCAAGAGACCGCCGCCGAACAGCCCGATGGAGATCGCGGTGGTGAGGATCATCGCGATCGTCATCGTGACATTGCGACGAAAGCCGCTTAAGACCTCGCTGACAAGGAACCCGAAGCGCACTAGCGGTCCATTCCGTAGATGCCACGCCGCTCGTCACGCACGAGCCGGCCAAGGCTCAGCTCAACGACGCGCTGCCGCATCGAGTCGACGATGTGGTGGTCGTGGGTGGCCATCAGCACCGTCGTCCCGGTGCGGTTGATGCGCTCGAGCAAGTCCATGATGTCCTGACTGGTTTCGGGGTCCAGGTTTCCAGTCGGCTCGTCGGCCAGCAGCAGCAACGGGCGGTTCACGAAGGCCCGAGCGATGGCCACCCGCTGCTGCTCGCCACCAGACAGCTCGCCGGGAAGCCGGTTCGCCTTGCCCGACAGGCCGACCATCTCCAGCACATCGGGCACCACGCGGTTGATCACGTCGGGTCGCTTGCCGATCACCTCGAGGGCGAAGGCCACGTTCTCGAAGACCGTCTTCTGCTGCAACAGGCGGAAGTCCTGGAAGACGCACCCGACAACCTGACGCAGGCTCGGGATGTGGCGACCCGGCAGCTTGTTGACGTGAAACTTCGACACCCGCACGTCGCCCTTGGTCGGCGACTCCTCGGCCAGCAGGAGCCGCATGAACGTCGACTTGCCCGAGCCGGACGGACCGATGAGAAAGACGAACTCACCCTTGTCGATCCTGACTGAGACATTGTCCAACGCCGGTCGCGCCGAGGACTTGTACTGCTTGCTGACGTGGTCAAGCGTGATCATCACGGCACGCCAGTGTAGTGGTGTAACAAGGGTGGGCCTGTCTGGCTATCTCGGCGCCTCGGGCGATGCGGGCACCGTTCCCGGTACCGGTGCGCCCGTCGTCGGCGTCGTCGAGCCTGGAGTCTGTATGAGCGTCTGCGGGCCGAGCGGGCCCGGACCGTCCGGATCGACCACGGTCGTCGTCGGGGTCGGCGAGGTGGGGCTGGTCGTCGTCGACTCCGACGGCGTCGTCGTCTCGGTCGTCGTCGGCGGCGTCGTGGTCGTCGTGTACTCGGGCTCCCTGGGCCTGCGGACATTTGTCCGCGGCACCCAGGTGTAGTTCGGATCGGGCACGAATCCCGGGGGGACCACGGCTGGCGCAGGCTCCTGCGGCGTCGGCTCGGACTGGAAGGTCTGCTGGACCCAGAACAGCGCGATGAAAACGACGATGAGCACGACGGTCGACACTCGGAACTGGCCGAGCCTCGCTTTGAACCACGAGGTCACTGCTTCTGCTCCGATGCGCGCTCGGCTTCTGCTTCTTCGGCCTCGGATGTTTCAGCCGGATGTGGAATCGCGGCGACCATCGGGGCACTGCCCTCATACGAGACGATGCCCGCGCGGCGCAGCGCCCGGACCACCAGCACGCGCAGCCGACGGCCGACCTCGTACTGCCTGCCAGGAAGCGTGCGCGCCACCATCCGCAGGTTCACGGTGTCCAGCTCGATGCTCTCCACGCCCATCATCTGCGGGGCATCGAGCAGCAGATCCTTGAGGGCGGCATCCTCCTTCGCTTTCTCCGCCACGTCGTGCAGCACGTCGTTGACGACGTTGAGGTCCGCAGAGCTCGGTACCGGAATGTCGACGACCGCGCGCGCCCAGTCCTTCGACAGGTTCAGCGTCTTCACGATCTGCCCGTTGGGAATGGTGAACATCTCACCTTCGGTGGAGCGCAGCTTGGTGACCCGCAGGGTGACGTCCTCGACGGTGCCCTCGGCAGGAGCCGCAATGCCCGCAACGGTAAGCGACACCAGATCTCCGAAGCCGTATTGCCTCTCGGTGATGATGAAGAACCCGGCCAGCAGATCCTGCACGATGCGCTGGGCGCCGAAACCCAGAGCGGCGCCGAGCACCGCGGCGGGCGCCACCAGCGATCCAACGGGTATCGCGAGGACGTCGGTGACCTCGACGGCGACCACGACGAACAACAGCGCCACCGACACCCACGAAATCACCGAGGCGACGGCCTGGCGGTGTTTGGTGCTCTCGGAGCGCACCAGCTGGTCGCTTTCCCGGTACTGCGTGTCGAGACGCCCGACGATCCTGTTGGCCCCCCAGTTGATGAACCGGGCCATCAACAGGCCGCCGATCAACAGCAGCGCGATCCGCACGCCGCGATCGAGAATCCAGACGCCGAGATTGCCGCGCCAGAAGCCTTCCCAGCGATCGGCCATGGCCAGTGCAAGTACGGTGCTATTCGTCATCTTGTGTATTGCGCCAACGGATTCCGGCCTCGAGGAATCCGTCGATGTCTCCGTCCAGTACCGCAGCCGGGTTGCCGACTTCGTATTCGGTGCGTAGGTCTTTGACCATCTGGTACGGCTGCAGCACGTAGGAGCGCATCTGATTGCCCCACGAGCTTCCGCCGTCACCCTTCAACGCGTCCAGCTCAGCACGTTCTTCTAAACGCTTGCGTTCCAACAACTTTGCCTGAAGAACTCGCATCGCCGAGACCTTGTTCTGCAATTGCGACTTTTCGTTCTGGCAGGTGACCACGATACCGGTCGGGATGTGGGTGAGTCGAACCGCCGAGTCGGTGGTGTTGACGGACTGACCGCCCGGCCCGCTGGATCGGTAGACGTCGACGCGCACATCGCTGTCGGGAATGTCGATGTGGTCGGTGGTCTCCACCACCGGCAGCACCTCGACTTCGGCAAACGACGTCTGGCGTCGGCTCTGGTTGTCGAACGGGCTGATGCGCACCAGTCGGTGCGTGCCCTGCTCCACCGACAATGTGCCGTAGGCAAACGGGGCGTGCACGGCGAACGTCGCGCTCTTGATGCCCGCCTCTTCGGCGTAGGAGGTGTCGAAGACCTCCACCGGATAGCTGTGCTTTTCCGCCCAGCGGACGTACATCCGCATCAGCATCTCGGCCCAGTCCGCGGCGTCCACGCCGCCGGCGCCGGATCGGATGTTGACCAGCGCTTCGCGCTCGTCGTACTCGCCGGACAGCAGCGTGCGCACTTCCATCGCCTCGATGTCCTCGCGCAGCTGCTTGAGCTCACTGTCGGCCTCGGCGAGTTCGTCGGCGGAACCGTCCTCCGCCGCCAGCTCGTAGAGCACCGGCAGGTCGTCGAGACGCTGGCGCAGTTCCTCCACGCGCCGCAGCTCGCCCTGGGTGTGAGATAGCTCACTCGTGACCTTCTGGGCACGGGCCTGGTCGTCCCACAGATTGGGATCCGACGCGTCTTTTTCCAGCGTCCCGATGCGGGTCCGCAGCGCGTCGACGTCGAGCACCCGCTCCACCGTCGTCAGGGTGGAGTCGAGGGCGGCGATGTCGGCTTGACGGTCGGGATCCACGGGAGATCAGGGTACCGGCGTGGCAGTTCTGCCTGACCAGCGGCAGCGTCGCAGCGGCCCGTTCTAGCATCAGGTGGGGGAACCAGCTTGGCGGCAGACGCGACAGCCCCTTTGTATGTCGCCGGGCAGCGACAGTGAGGCACACATATGCCCAAAAGGCGCCCGTATCACGTGGCGATCGTCGGCTCAGGCCCGTCCGGGTACTTCGCCGCGGCGTCCCTGTTGAAGTTCGCCGACAGCGACGACGACGCCGACGTGCGGGTCGACATGATCGAGATGCTGCCAACGCCGTGGGGACTGGTGCGCTCCGGCGTGGCGCCCGACCATCCAAAGATCAAGTCGATCAGCGCCCAGTTCGAGAAGACGGCGCTCGACCCCCGGTTCCGGTTCTTCGGAAACATCGTGGTCGGCGAGCACGTGCAGGCCGCCGAGTTAGCGGACCGCTACGACGCGGTGATCTACGCGGTCGGTGCCCAGTCCGATCGGGCGCTGAACATCCCCGGCGAGGATCTGGCCGGCAGCGTCGCCGCCGTGGATTTCGTCGGTTGGTACAACGCCCACCCACATTTCGAGGAGATGGCGCCCGACCTGTCGACCGGGCGGGCCGTCGTGGTCGGCAACGGCAATGTCGCCTTGGACGTAGCGCGCATCCTTGTCACCGATCCCGATGTACTGGCCACCACCGACATCGCGGATCACGCGCTGAAGGTGTTGCACGACCGCGGCGTCGAGGAGGTGCTCATCATCGGTCGGCGCGGGCCGCTGCAGGCGCCGTTCACCACATTGGAGCTTCGCGAACTCGGCCATCTGGAAGGCCTCGGTGAAGTCGACGTCGTGGTGGATCCCGCCGATTTAACCGACATCAGTGACGAGGATGTAGAGGCGGCGAGCAAGACGGTCCGCAACAACATCAAGGTGTTGCGCGGCTACGCCGACGCGGCACCGAAAGAGGGTAAGCGGCGGATCGTGTTCCGGTTCCGGACGTCGCCGATCGAGATCAAGGGCGACGGCAAGGTCGAGTCAATCGTGTTGGGCCGCAACGAACTCGTCGCCGACGACTCTGGTCGGGTATCGGCTAAGGACACCGGCGAGCGCGAGGAGGTACCGGCGCAGCTCGTCGTGCGCGCGGTCGGATACCGCGGCGTTCAGACGCCGGGCCTTCCGTTCGACGAAAAGAACGGCACCATTCCGCACAGGGGCGGCAAGGTCGACGGCAGCCGCAATGAATATGTGGTGGGCTGGATCAAGCGCGGTCCGACGGGCGTGATCGGCAGCAACAAGAGCGACTCACAGGAGACCGTCGACACGCTCGTCGAGAATCTCACCGGCGCCGACCTCACCGACTTCCCCGACAACCACTCCGAGGCGATCGCCGAGTGGCTGGTGGAGCGGCAGCCGAAGGTCGTCACCGACGACCACTGGAAGCTGATAGACGAGCATGAGCGTTCGGCAGGCGGCACGGGCGGCCGGCCGAGGGTGAAGCTGACCAGCGTCGCCGAGCTCCTCCGGATCGCCCACGGCTAGAAGGGTTTCGGCGGATGTTCGAGCGCTTCACCGAATCGGCCCGGCGCACGATTGTCCTTTCACAAGGCGAGGCGGAGGCGCTCATGCACGACCATGTCGGCCCGTCGCATCTCCTGCTCGGCGTGCTGACGGCCGAAGGCGCGACGGCAGGCACGCTGCTTGCCCCGCTTGGCGTTGACGCGGACGCCGTCCGGCGACAGGTCGTGGCGAGACACGGGACCGGCGAGAACAAGCCGCCTGGACACATCCCCTTCTCCGACGACAGCAAGAAGGTCCTCCAGGATTCGCTTCGAGAATCACTGGCCTTGGACCACACCTACATCGGCACCGAACACGTACTTCTCGGTTTGGTCAGCGGATCCGCGCCGGACGCCGGAGAAATTCTCGAAGCACTCGGCGTGCGAAGAGACACCGTCCGTGAAGCCGTGATGACCCGGTTGGGTTCAGCCGCGGGAGCCGAGCCCGCCGAACCCTGAGGATCACTCTCGGGGTGGCAGGGCTGACAGCTACTCACTGAAGCCTCAGAGAGCGAGACGACAGGCTCGGGAAATACAGGAGTAAGCGTGGTCGGAGCACCGGTATCCGACCAAGCTGCCTCGGTGGTCGCCCCGCTGGACCCGATGGGTATCTCTGACCAGCTGCCGGCGAGCACCCGGACCGTTTACGATCCACCTTTATGGAGCCGATTCGCGACGGCCAACGATGAATCCCCGTGGCTGAGTTGAGCGCGAAGCGCGTGGGTTACGCCCTCATCGCGTTCGGGGCGCTGGCCGCGCTGGTGGCCGTTCTGGCCGATCCGCTGGGGATCGGCGGAGAGGAGGGCTTCGGCTGGAAGCAGGGTTTTCTGCTGTCTGTGGGAGTCAACCTCGCCATCGGCGGCGTCGGCGTCATGCGAGGCTGGTTCGCCGGCCTCGGACCGAGGCGAGGCGACCCACCACGAAGGGCGGCAGCAGACCACCGCGCACCCGCTCGACCGGAGGCCATAAAGCCTCACGACGTAGATCACGAGGCCTCACGACATAGATCACGTCGCTGGCCTATCGAGTAGCGCCTGCACAGGCCACACCAGGGGATGATTGGGCCCGGACATTGCACGGGGGCTTACGCCGACGCCGGCACCGTCTGCAAACAATAGTGGCGTCCTTTCGCCCCTACATAAGTGGCGAGGAGACCCGCCGGTAAAGCCGGTTCGGAGCGCAGAGGGGCGACCCGCCTTCGGGTGGACCGCCCTCGTCTCATGGCCTCTACTTGTCGGTGGCCGCGGATACGGGCACCGCTAATGAGCAACGCAACGCCCTAGGCCGTCACCGCAGGCAAGGCAAACGCTCCGTAGGCCCGCGGGTCGTTCGTCAGCCCAGTCGGCCCGCCACCAACTCCCGAAGGTGGCGGGCCGATTCCTTACTTTTGACCGCCTGACGGTAATCACACACAGCTACATTTGGCTCTGTGGGGGGCCATCGTGGACACAAAGCTCAGCCGCCCATGAATCCTGTCAACGAAGCTGATCATCAGGCTGCGCGACCAGACGTGCCGTGCGCCGTACTGCGATGCGGCCATTCGCCACACGCGCAGCCACACCACCGCGACGGGCCGACCAGCGCCGAGAACGGACTTGGCGACTGCGAACCCTGCAACTGTGCGAAGGAATCACCGGGCTGGCGAGTAACCGCGGGCCGCGATGAAAACGGCGTGCACACAGCGGAATTCGTGACACCGACCGGTTCGCGCTATCGGTCGACGGCGCCACCGCTGCCGGGTGTGCCCGATATCGAATTGACCGAACTCGAGGTCAGGATCGGCTTCGCCATCGCCGAGTGGGATGCCGCCTAGCTTGGCGGCGGCGGAACGGGCGGCGCCTCCGACGGAGCGAAACGCCAGTTGTCCGGGTTGTTCGGTGAGTAGATCACCGGGAACAGCTCCCCCATCGTCGGCCATTGGTCGACGTCGACCTCGAGGCGTTGGTAGACGATGTGCTCGTTCACGGTCGGCCCGTTGAGCACGCCGGTGATTGTGACGTACTGCTTGCCGTCGGCCTCCGGCTTGGGACTCACGCCGGTGACCAGCACAGTGCCCTGCGCAAGCTGACCGCGGATGCCGCGGCGATGCATGATCCATGGAGCCGCCACCAGGACGACGACTCCGACGAGCACCACCAGCATGAGGAACTCCGCCATGCCGTCATGGTAGGACTGCTGCCATGACCTCGGTCGCAAACGACCTCGCTCTCGCGTTGCAAATGGCGGACGCCGCCGACGCGCTGACGTTGGGCCGGTTCGGCGCGCTCGATCTGCGCGTCGACACCAAGCCCGATCTGACACCGGTCACCGACGCCGACCGGTCAGCCGAGAAACTGCTGCGTTCGGCGCTGACGCTGAACCGGCCGGACGACGCGGTGTTCGGCGAAGAGCTCGGCGGCACAGCGGCTTTCACGGGCAGGCAATGGGTCATCGACCCGATCGACGGCACCAAGAGCTTCGTCCGCGGGGTACCGGTGTGGGCGACGCTGATCGCGCTGCTCGTCGACCGTGTGCCCGTGATCGGAGTCGTGAGTGCGCCCGCGCTGGGCCGCAGATGGTGGGCGGCCGATGGCGAGGGAGCGTTCACATCGTTCGGCGGCGCGACGCGGCGCATCTCGACATCAGCAGTCAGCGACCTCGGCTCGGCGAGCCTGTCGTATTCGGATCTGACCACCGGGTGGGACGCGGTGCGGCCTCGGTTCGTCGACCTCACCGACGCCGTGTGGCGGGTCCGCGCCTACGGCGACTTCTGGTCCTACTGCCTGGTGGCCGAGGGCGCCGTGGACATCGCGGCGGAACCGGAGGTGAACCTCTGGGACGTCGCGCCGCTCGACATCCTCGTTCGCGAAGCCGGCGGCTCGTTCACCAACGTCGAAGGGCGGCCTGGACCGCATGGCCGAGGTGCGGTCGCCACCAACGGTCTGCTTCACGAAGCGGTTCTGGCCAGGCTCAACGGGATGTGAAGCACGTAACATTCCCTTTCTATCTTACTCCGGAGTAAGATAGCGCTCATCGGCACTCACCTACTGAGCGAGGCTGCATACAAATGACCAACACGATGGACCGCAAGTCCGCGCGCACACCAAAGCGCAACGGACGTGAGAGCGCCGTCGGGGCGCACAAACACAAGCGAACCGCGATCGATATCGGCCTGGCATTGATCACGCCGATCGTCGGGCAGGAGTTCCTCGACAAGCACAACCTGCGCGACCCGCTCAACCGCGGGCTCAAGTACGGCGTGAAGCAGGTCTTCTCCGTCGTCGGCGCGACCAACCGCCAATTCAAGAAGGTGTCCGGCGCCAGGAGTGGTCCGACGCGGCTGAAGGCCAGCGGAGCCGACTACTTCGACCTGACGCCCGACGACGACCAGAAGATGATCGTCGAGACCGTCAGCGAGTTCGCCGAAGAGGTGCTCCGCCCGGCCGCCCGCGAAGCCGACCAAAGCGCAAGCTATCCAGTCGATCTCGTCGCCAAGGCAAACGAGCTCGGCATCACGGCGATCAACGTCCCCGAGGATTTCGAAGGTATCGCTGAACACCGCGCAGCGGTGACGAACGCATTGGTCGCCGAGGCACTTGCCTACGGCGACATGGGATTGGCGCTTCCGATCCTCGCGCCAGCCGGCGTCGCGTCGGCCCTCACCCACTGGGGAAGCGCCGACCAGCAGGCCACCTACCTCAAGGAGTTCGCAGGCGAGAGCGTGCCCCAGGCGTGCCTGGCGATAGCCGAGCCGCACCCCCTTTTCGACCCGACATCGTTGAAGACGACCGCCGTGCGCACGCCCAGCGGGTACCGCCTTGACGGCGTGAAGTCGTTGGTGGTGGCCGCCAATGATGCCGAATTGCTCATCGTGGCAGCGCAATTGAACGGCAAGCCCGCACTGTTCATCGTCGAGTCGTCGTCGAAGGGCCTGATCGTCACCCCCGACCCGAGCATGGGCATCCGGGCGGCGGCGCTCGGCAAGGTCGAGCTGAACAACGTCACCGTGCCGTTGTCTGCACGCCTCGGCGAGGACGGCGCGACCGATCAGGACTACTCCGAGGCCGTCGCGCTGTCGCGTCTGGGCTGGGCCTCGCTGGCCGTCGGCACCGCGCACGCGGTGCTCGACCACGTGATCCCGTACATCAAGGAGCGCCAGGCCTTCGGTGAGCCAATCGCTCACCGCCAGTCCGTCGCCTTCATGTGCGCCAACATCGCGATCGAACTCGACGGCCTGCGGCTGATCACCTGGCGCGGCGCGTCGCGCGCCGACCAGGGCCTGTCGTTCGCCCGCGAGGCCGCACTGGCCAAGCGGCTCGGCACCGACAAGGGCATGCAGATCGGCCTCGACGGCGTACAGCTGCTCGGCGGCCACGGCTACACCAAGGAACACCCCGTCGAACGCTGGTACCGCGACCTGCGTGCGATCGGTGTCGCCGAGGGCATCGTCGTCATCTAATCGAGCGGTCAAACGTCTGCGAACGGAAAGACTTTCATGGCAATCAATTTGGAACTCCCCCGCAAGCTGAATGCGGTGATCGAGAAGGGGCATCAGGGCGCCGCCGAGATGCTGCGGCCGATCTCGCGCAAGTGGGATCTCCGCGAGCACGAGTACCCCGTCGAGTTGGACACCCTTGCCACGCTCTTCGAAGGCATCTCGGAAGCGAACTTCGTCGCGTTCGCGGGCGCCGAAGCGTTCCGCGACGCCGAAGAGGCCAAGGCGTCCAACCACAACGGCGGCAACATGTCGGCGGTGCTCAACGTGATGGAAATCAGTTGGGGCGATGTGGCATTGATGCTTTCGGTGCCGCGCCAGGGCCTCGGCAACGCGGCGATCAGTGGTGTGGCCACCAACGAGCAGCTCGAGCGGCTCGGCAAGGACGTGTGGGCCGCGATGGCCATCACCGAACCGGGCTTCGGCTCCGACTCGGCCGCCGTGTCGACGACCGCCAAGCTCGAGGGCGACGAGTACGTGATCAACGGCGAGAAGATCTTCGTCACCGCCGGATCGCGCGCCACCCACATCGTGGTGTGGGCGACGCTGGACAAGTCGTTGGGCCGCGCAGCGATCAAGTCGTTCGTCGTGCCGCGCGACTACCCCGGCGTGACCGTCGAGCGACTCGAGGACAAGCTCGGCATCAAGGCGTCCGACACCGCCGTCATCCGGTTCGACAACGTGCGCATCCCGAAGGACAACCTGCTCGGCAGCCCCGAGGTTCATGTAGAAAAGGGCTTCGCAGGCGTCATGGAGACCTTCGACAACACCCGGCCCGTCGTCGCTGCGATGGCCGTCGGCATCGCCCGCGCCGCCCTCGAGGAACTGCGCAAGGTCCTCGAGGACGTGGGCGTGGAGATCTCTTACGACAAGCCGGCCCACGCACAGAGCGCCGCGGCAGCTGAATTCCTGCGCATGGAGGCCGATTGGGAGGCCGGCTACCTGTTGATGGTGCGGTCGGCGTGGCAGGCCGACAACGACATTCCTAACTCCAAGGAAGCGTCGATGGGCAAGGCCAAGGCGGCGCGGGTGGCCACCGACATCACGCTCAAGGCTGTCGAAATGGTCGGCACCACAGGCTATTCGGAAGAGACCCTGCTCGAGAAGTGGGCTCGCGACTCGAAGATCCTCGACATCTTCGAGGGCACCCAGCAGATCCAGCAGCTAGTGGTGGCGCGCAGGCTGCTCGGCCTGTCATCGGCCGAACTGAAGTAGCTGACACGGCCGCGACGTACTGTCGGGGCATGCAAACTTTCGCCGCACTGGTCGCCCGCAAGAACGACGATCGCATCGACTGCGCGGTCGAGAACCTCGAGGAGTCCGACCTCCCTCCCGGTGACGTGACGATCCGGGTGGCCTATTCCAGCGTCAACTTCAAGGACGCGCTGGCCGTCACTCCCAACGGCGGTGTGGTGCGCGACTATCCGATCGTGCCGGGAATCGATCTCACCGGCGAGGTGGTTGCTTCGGATTCACCCGACTTCGCCGTCGGCGACGCAGTGCTGGCGCACGGCTACGAGATCGGCACCGGCCGCAACGGCGGCTATGCCGAATACGCCAGAGTGCCCGCGGACTGGGTGGTCTCGCTGGGTTCGTTGAGCCCCCGTGACGGCGCGGCGATTGGCACCGCAGGCTTCACCGCGGCGATGAGCGTGCAGGCCCTGATCGACTGGGGCATCAAGCCGGACGACGGGCCGATCGTCGTCACCGGGGCGACCGGCGGGGTGGGATCGGTCAGTGTCGACCTGCTGGCCGCGGCGGGCTACGAAGTGGTGGCGTCGTCAGGCAAGCAGGAGGCCGCCGACCGGTTGAAGGCGCTCGGCGCCGCCGACGTGATCGGCAGGCTGCCCGAGGACGCCGACGCCAAGCCACGGCCGCTCGGCAAGACCCGATGGGCCGGGGCCGTCGACTGCGTCGGCGGAAAGACGCTCGCCGACGTGCTCAGCACCATCCGCTACGGCGGCGCCGTCGCGGCAAGCGGACTCACCGGCGGCCCCGCGCTGAACACCACCGTGATGCCATTCATCCTGCGCGGTGTGGCACTGCTGGGCATGGACTCGGTGCAGATGCCGATCGGGCCGCGCCGCGAACTCTGGCAGAAGCTGGACAGTTCGCTTCACCCGCAACATCTTTCGGAAATCACCAACGAGGTCGAAATCAAGGACGTCGTAAGCGTCATCGACGCGGTGCGCGAAGGCCGCTACTCGGGCCGGGCCGTGGTGAAGGTCGCCGGAGGCTTCTAGATGCGCCCCTTGCCACTGGCGGGCATCTGCGTCATCGCGATCGTCACCGCACCCGCGGTGGCGGCCGAACCCGCCGGTGACAACTCGGGTTTCGCGCCCTATGGCGACGGCGTGCCGACGGTCATCTCCGGCGGTCCCGTGCCCACGATGAACGGGGTGCCCTGTGTCGCAGGACATCTCGGCACTTGTGTGTCCATGGCGCAAAACCAATCCCCGCCGAGGAAACCCTCGACGGGGATTGGTCACAGCCCAACGATCAGGCGCTGAAGCAATAGCGCTCCTCGCGTCCGCACCTACCCGAGGTACTTCTCCATATCGGGCTTCATCGCTTGCAGCTGAGCACCCCAGTACTCCCAGCTGTGCGTGCCGTAATCCGGGAAGTTGAACACCCCGTTCTTGCCACCGGCCGCGATGTAGTTGTCCTGGAAGGTCCGGTTCGTCCGAATCGTCAGCCCTTCGAGGAACGTCGCAGGCAGGTTGGCGCCACCCAGTTCGTTGGGCGTGCCGTTGCCGCAATACACCCACAGGCGAGTGTTGTTGGCGACCAGCGCAGGAATCTGGACCATCGGGTCATTGCGCTTCCACGCGGGGTCGGTCTCGGCAGGCCCCCACATCGGATCGGTCTTGTAACCGCCCGCATCACCCATCGCCAGGTTGATCAGTCCGGGCCACTGGCCCTCGGATGGGTTCAGGAAGGCCGACAGCGAGCCCGCGTAGATGAACATCTGCGGGTGATAAACCGACAGGATCATCGCGGAGTTGCCGGACATCGACAGGCCGACGGCCGCGTTGCCGTTCGTGGAAACTCCCTTGTTGGACGCCAGCCACTGCGGCAGCTCGGCGGTCAGGAACGTTTCCCACTTGTAGGTCTGGCAGCCGTTTTTGCCGCACGCCGGCTGATACCAGTCGGTGTAGAAGCTGGACTGGCCGCCGACGGGCATGATGACCGACAGCGGGCTCTGGTTGAACCACTCGAATGCCGGGGTCTCGATGTCCCAGCCGTTGTAGTCGTCGCGTGCGCGAAGACCGTCGAGCAGAAGCACCGAGTGTGAGCCGGTCCCCTTCTGGAACTGAATCTTGATGTCGCGGCCCATCGACGGGGACGGAACCATCAGGTACTCGACGGGGAGCCCTGGACGGGAAAACGCGCCCGCCGTCGCCGATCCTCCCGCGAAGCCGATGATGCCCGGCAACAGGACCGCCGCCAGCGCGGCGATAGTGATCCGGCGCGCCCAACGGCCTCGGATTTTCTCAACGAAGGTCATAACTGAAGTCCATCCATCTTTCGGTTGTCGCGTAAACGCCTACACCCCACGAGCGAACGTCGCCCCGGCAATGCAGCACTGACTTTACTGCGCTGCCGCGCCCGCCCTACCGACTCCGCGTCGGTGGAGAGCGGACCGAGTGCTTTCAGTTGTGCGCTGTCGAGTAAAACATGTGGGCAGGACAGGGAAAAACCCGGCCATCCGCCTGTGCCTATTTCGTAAGCGAAATTTCGTGTGACATCGGCGTCAATTCCGGCCGGATCCAGCGGCGCTGCTGGCGTATTCAGTCCACCGTATCGTAGGCGTTGATGGCCAACGATCGCACGGGGGCTACCACCAGCCGGTTAACTATCGACGACTGGGTGGCTGCCGGGTTCGCGATCCTGGCCGAAGAGGGCATCACGGCCCTGAAAATCGAACGGCTATTCGCCAGGCTCGCGGTCACAAAAGGCGGCTTCTACTGGCATTTCAGTGACATCGCCGGATATCGCGAGACGTTGATAGACGCGTGGCGTGAATTGCGCGACGAGGATCGCAGCCATTTCGGCGAGATGGCCCACATCCCGCCCAGGGAGCGTCTCTCGCAAATGGTGTCCTCGTTGTTGAGCGAGAGGCACTGGACCCTGGAGCGCGCCACGCGCGAGCGGGCACGGACCGACGACGCGGTCGCCGCCAGCGTGCAGGCAGCCGACCGACGAATTATCGACGCCGTGCGCCGGGCGTTTCTCGATCACGGATTCGACCCCGGGGACGCCGACCGTCGCGCGAACGCCACGTTCGCCGCCGGTATCGGGTTTCTGCATCTCTCCGGCAACACGCCGAACGCCCGCCGGAGTGGGCCGCCGTGAGCCCCTCCTCGATTTGATGTTGACGCGTAAGCCTGACACGTCCATACCAAACAGTATGGTATGTTCGCGGCGATGACCGTTGCTCCGGCCACGGCGCCGGACATCAGCCCCGAATTCGTCTCCGCACTCGCCGAGCGTGCGCAACAGGCCGAGGAACGGCGCAGGCTGCCCGAGTCCACCGTCGACGACTTCATCGCCAGTGCGCGGCGAGGCAAGGCTGGCGGCAGCGCACATCGTGCACGCGTCGCGGGCCCTGATCGGCCTGCTGCTGGGGGCGATTGGAGCCAGCGCCCACTTCCTGGACATTCCGCTGCAGCGCATCAAGCGTGACGTCGCCGTCCCGGCCGGTCACGTCGTGTTCGACTACGACACTGGCCGCGAGCTTGCCGCCGCACTGATACTGGGCGTTGACGTGCGCGGACCGCAATGGTGTGAAGAAAGGGGCCCCCATGGCCGACGACCTTCGTGACCGCATCACCAATCTGTTCCAGAAGCGGGTGGCCAACCCGCTGATGCGACGGCTGCCCATCCAGACGCTTCTCGAGACGACGGGGCGGACTTCGGGCCGGCCCCGCCGCACACCGGTCGGCGGCAGCCGCGTCGGCGACGAGTTCTGGTTCGTCTCGGAGTTCGGCGAGAAGTCGCAGTACGTCAAGAACATCAAGGCCAGCCCAGACGTCCGGGTCAGGCTGCAGGGGCGCTGGCACAACGGCGTCGCGCACCTCGTACCCGACGACGACCCACACGAACGGTTGCGCTCGCTGCCGCAGTTCAACAGCTTCGGCGTGCGCACCTTTGGCACGAACCTGCTGTCGATCCGGGTCGACCTCACCGACTGACCCCGTTGACGATCCGGCCGTAGAAAAACTAAAGTCAGTTTTACTTTTTCCCCGATCCGTCGCCGACGCCCGTTGGAGCGCACCATGGAATCGTTCATTCATCTGCGTAAAGGCACTACCCCGCGGCGGCTGCACGCCGACCTGGACGGTCTGAAGGACGACGAGCTCGGCCGCGGCGGATTCACCGGCCGCACGGCCAACATGTACCGACGCAACGACCCGACCGCCTACCGCAGCTCGGGCCCGTTGCGGCCGGTCGACGTGCTGGCCGGCGAGCTCAAGCCCAGTGACGCCACCGACGCCGCGGGTGGCCCGATGCTGCTGTTCTGCAACCCCGACTGCCAGGTGTCGCTGTCGCGGCGCACCGAGCCGATGCCGTTCTTCGTCCGCTACGTCGACGGCGACCTGTTGTCGTTCGTGCACAAGGGGGCAGGCCTGCTGGAGACGGAGTTCGGCCCGCTGCGCTACCGCGAGGGCGACTGGGTGTACATCCCGAAGGCGTGCACCTTCCGTCAGGTGCCCGATGACGAATCGACGCTGCTGATGATCCAGACCACCGACGAGCTGCGGGTGCCGCCACCCGGCACGCTCGGGCGGCACTTCCCGTTCGACCCGTCGCAGGCCGTCATCCCCGATCCCGCGCCGATGGACGGCCCTCCCCCGTCCGGCGGCGACGCCTACGAGGTACGGCTGATTCACGAGGGTGGCCCGACAACCTTGATGTACGAACATCATCCGCTCGACGTGGCGGGGTGGCGCGGCGACAACTTCGCGTTCACGTTCAACATCGCCGACTACAACGTGGTGACTTCCGACAGCGTGCACCTGCCGCCGACCGTGCACCTGTTCATGCAGGCGACCGGCGTCTACGTGATGAACTTCCTGCCCAAGCCCGCCGAGGGGGTGCCCGGCACCGAGCGCACCCCCTGGTATCACCGCAACGTCGACTATGACGAGATCGCCTTCTTCCACGGCGGCTCGCTCTACGGCTTCCCAATGCCTCCCGGCCTGATTTCGCATGCGCCGCAGGGTGTTCACCACGGTGCGCCGGAGAAGGCACGCGAACGCGCGCGCCGCAAGTTCGACGAGTACGACAGGGTGGACTGGTCGGTGATCGCCATCGACACCCGGCGGCGGTTGGTGCCGTCGGCCGACGTTCTCGCCAACGATCTGGAGCAGCACTGATGACGTCCACCGAAGCGCCCGTGAAATACGAATACGACCGCATCCCCTATCTGGTTGCCTACCAGAACAATTCAGGGGTGCGTGACACCTACGGCGGCGTCGCCGAACTGGTCGTGATGGAAAGCTATCTGCTCGAGCCGAAGACCAAACCGTCCGACGCCGTGCTGATCTTCATGCATCCCATCGGCGGAGGCGCCTACCTGCCGATGATCAACGCGCTGGCGCGCGGCGGCCATCACGTCATCTACTGCAACAGCCGGTTCCGCGGCACCGACTCGGCGCTGTTGATGGAGAAGGTCGTCGAGGACCTCGGCGAATGCATCAAGGACGCCAAGAATCGGCTGGGCTATTCGAAGGTCGTGCTGGCCGGCTGGAGCGGCGGCGGTTCGCTGTCGGTGTTCTACCAGCAGCAGGCGCAGAACCCGACGATCACCGCAAGCCCGTCGGGTGACGGACCGGACCTGACGAAGCTCGGGCTGATCCCCGTCGACGGCATCATGCTGCTGGCCGCGCACGTCAGCCGCCACGGCACGCTGACCGAGTGGCTGGACGCGTCGATCATCGACGAGTCCGACCCGTCCAAACGCGACCCCGAACTGGATCTTTACAACCCGGACAACCCGAACCAGCCGCCGTACACCGAGGAATTCCTCGCTCGCTACCGGGCAGCACAGATCGCCCGCAACCGGCGAATCACCAAGTGGGTCAAGGAGAAACTGGCCGAGCTGAAGGCCGCGGGCAGGCCCGACGATGAGTTCGGCTTCGTCGTGCACGGCACCATGGCCGACCCGCGTTGGCTTGACCCCACGGTGGATCCGAACGAACGGGCTCCGCGGATGACCTACCTGGGCGATCCTCAGGTGGTGAACAACAGCCCCGTCGGGCTCGCGCGGTTCTGCACCCTGCGCAGCTGGCTGTCCCAGTGGAGCTACGACGACGCCAACGGCGACGCCGTCGCGTGCGGTCCGGACATCGCGGTGCCGACGCTCGTGATCGGCAACCTCGCCGACGACGCCTGCACGCCGAGCCATACCCACCGGCTATACGAGGCGATCGGTCATCCTGACAAGGAGATGTACGAAATTCCCGGCGCCAACCACTATTACTCCGGACCGGGGCAGCGCGAGACCCGCGCCAAGGCAGTCGGCATCTGCACCGACTGGCTGCACCGCCACGGGTTCTCGCTATGACGACCGGCCCGCTCGACGGCATCCGCGTGATCGAGGTCGGCACGCTGATCTCCGGGCCGTTCGCGGGCCGCCTGCTCGGCGACATGGGCGCCGAGGTCATCAAGATAGAGCCGCCGGGCGCGCCGGACCCGCTGCGCACATGGGGCCAGGCCGAGTTGGACGGGCACCACTTCTTCTGGACGGTGCACGCGCGCAACAAGAAAGCCATCACCCTCAATCTGCGCGAGGCCGCCGGCCGCGAACTCTTCCTCGACCTCGTCGAGCGCTCCGACATCATCGTCGAGAACTTCCGGCCGGGCACATTGGAGAAATGGGGCCTTGGCTACGACACCCTCACGGCCCGCAACAAGGGCATCATCCTGGTCCGGGTCTCCGGCTATGGCCAGACCGGACCGGAGGCGCACAAAGCCGGATACGCGTCGGTCGCCGAGGCGGCAAGCGGACTCCGGCACATGAACGGGTTCCCTGGCGGACCCCCGCCGCGGCTCGCGCTTTCGCTCGGCGACAGCCTGGCGGGAATGTTCGCCGCGCAGGGCGCGATGGCCGCGCTCTACCGCCGCACGGTCACCGGTGAAGGACAGATCGTCGACGCCGCGTTGACGGAATCCTGTCTGGCCGTGCAGGAATCGACGATTCCCGACTACGACGTCGGCGGTGTCGTGCGCGGCCCCTCCGGCACCCGTCTCGAGGGCATTGCCCCATCGAACATCTACCGGAGCGCCGACGGCAGCTGGGTGGTGATCGCGGCCAACCAGGACACCGTGTTCCGGCGACTGTGCGCGGCAATGCGTCAGCCCGAGCTGGCCACCGACGACCGGTTCGCCAATCACGTTGCGCGCGGCCGCAATCAAGACGAGCTGGACAAGATCATCGGCGACTGGGCAGCCGAACGAAACCCTGACGACATCATCTCCACCCTGTCGACGGCCGGCGTCATCAGCGGGCCGATCAACACGGTGGCCGAGGTGGTCAACGACCCGCAGCTGCGGGCCCGCGGGATGATCGCCGAGCACTACGACGAGCGGATCGACCGCGCCGTGCTGGGACCCGGTGTGGTGCCGGTGCTTTCGGAGAGCCCGGGGACCATCCGATCTGCGGGCCCGGCTCGGCCGGGCCAACACAACGACGAGGTGTACCGCGGGCTGCTCGGCAAGACCGACGCCGAGATGAACGCGCTGCAATTGGAGGGCGTGATATGAGCGAACTACCTGACCACGTCGACATCCGCGAGGTCGCGCTGCGCGACGGCCTGCAGATCGAAGAACCGATCCCGTTGTCGGACAAGATGAAACTGCTCGAGGCGATCGTCGCGACAGGTGTCAGGGAGGTCGAGGCCACCGCGTTCGTCTCGCCCACCAAGGTGCCTGCCCTCGCCGACGCCGCCGAATTGGCCGCCGAACTCACCAACTTCGCCGACGTCGAGTTCTCCGCACTGGTGGCCAGCCCGAACGGCGCCAACCGCGCGATCGCCGCGGGCCTGCACGCCATCGAGTACGTGGTGTCGGCGGCCGACGGGCACAGCCGCGCCAACGTCGGCCGGTCCACCGCGGAGGCCGCCGCGCTGATTCCCGACATCATCGCCATCGCGCACGACAGCGGCGCGTCGGTGGAGGTCATCATCGCCACGGCTTGGGACTGTCCGTTCGACGGGCCGACCCCGCCGCAGCGGGTCCGTGACATCGTGAAGCTGGCCCGTGACAACGACGTCGACCGGCTGGCGATCGCCGACACCATCGGCACCACGACCCCGCGACGGGTCGCAGACCTCGTCGCCCAGGTCCGCCCGCTCAGCGGCGACACCCCGCTCGGTGCGCACTTCCACAACACCCGCGGCACCGGACTGGCCAGTGCCTACGCCGCCGTCTGCTCGGGAATCACCCGGCTCGACGCTTCCGTCGGTGGGCTCGGCGGATGCCCGTTCGCCCCCGGCGCCAGCGGCAACATCGCCACAGAAGACCTGGTGTATCTGCTACGGGACAGCGGGGTTCACGTCGACGTCGACCTGCAGGCGTCGATCGCGGCGGCCGAGGTCGCCCAGGCCGCCGTCGGACACCAGCTGCCGGGTGCCCTGCTGCGGGTCGGTGACCGGCTTCTCGGTGAGTAACCCGTGCCAGCCCAGACACTGACCCCCAAAGGCCGCCAGACCCGGCACGCCATCGAGCAGGCGGCGAGGAAGCTGTTCGCCGAGCGCGGTTTCCACGGCACCACGCTGGCCGACATCACGTCTGCCGCCGGCAAGTCGCCCGCAGTGTTCTACCGCTACTACACCGACAAGGAAGACCTGCTGGCCGCGCTCGCGGAATCCTTCCTGCGCGACATCGTGACACCATCGGGGTTGAGCCTGCAGCTGCCGGAGTCGCCCGACGACAGCGAGTTCTTCACCTCGGTGGTCACCGGCTACTGGAACATGTTCAAGCAGAACATCGGAATCATGATCGCGGTCGCCCAGCTTGCCGCGACGCAGCAGCGGTTCGCGACCGTGCAGAACGAGTTCCGTCGGTTCGGCATGGACATCGTCGCGGCGTCGGTACGGCGCGCTCAGGAACAGGGCCACGGGGCAGACCTCGACCCCGAGCACACCGCCGCGGCGATCGCGCTGCTGTTCGAGAACTTCACCACCGTGTTCGTCGGCCGCTCGGGGCTCGGCCTGGAGTTGACCGACAACGACGCCATCACCACGCTTTCGACGATCTGGAAGAAAACGCTGTACGGGTTTTAGACAACGAAGGAGAACACGGTGGATTTCGCTCTCCCAGAGCATCTTCCGGGCCTGCTGGCCGAGATGGACGCATTCATCGAGGCGGAGATCAAACCGCTGGAGCGCGAGCACATCCACTATTTCGACCAGCGACGCGAGCACGCCCGCACCGACTGGGACAACGGCGGCATTCCCCGGCGCGAGTGGGAGGACCTCCTCGGCGAAATGCGCAAGCGCGCCGACGCGGCCGGCTGGCTGCGCTACGGGCTGCCGTCGCAGTTCGGCGGCCGCGACGGCACCAACATCGACATGGCGGTGATCAGGGAGCATCTGGCGCACAAAGGACTCGGGCTGCACAACGACCTGCAGGACGAGTCGTCGATCGTCGGCAATTTCCCTCAGGTCATCATGATGGACCGATTCGGCACAGACGCGCAGAAGAAGGAGTGGACCGAGGCGCTGATCACCGGAGAGCGGTCGATGGCGTTCGGGCTCACCGAGCCGAACCACGGCTCCGACGCCACCTGGCTGGAGACCCGAGCCGAAGCCGACGGCGACGGCTGGATCATCAACGGCGCCAAGCGGTTCAACACCGGTGTGCATAGGGCCACCCATGACCTGGTGTTCGCGCGCACCTCCGGAGAGCCCGGCCAGGCCCGCGGCATCTCCGCGTTCCTGGTGCCGACCGATACGCCAGGGTTCACCGTGCCGTACTACTGGTGGACGTTCAACATGCCGACCGACCACGGCGAGGTGGAGCTCACCGACGTTCGCGTGCCCGGCGACGCCGTGCTCGGCGAGATCGAACGCGGGCTCGAGGTCGGCCAGACCTTTCTGCACGAGAACAGGATTCGGCAGGCCGCCAGCAGCCTCGGCGCCGCGCAATACTGCATCGACCGCGCGGTGGTGTACGCAGGCGAGCGCACCGTGTTCGGCAAGCCGCTGGCGGTGAACCAGGCCATCCAGTGGCCGCTGGTCGAACTGCAGACCGAGGCCCAGATGGTGCGGCTGCTGGTGTACTACGCGGCGACGCAACTCGACGCCAACCACCACATGGAAGTGTCGGACAAGGTGTCGATGGCCAACTACCGCGCGAACCGGCTGGTGTGCGAGGCCGCCGACCGCGCGATGCAGGTGCTCGGCGGAATCGGCTACACGCGACACGAACAGCTCGAGCACATCTACCGCCATCACCGCCGCTACCGGATCACCGAAGGCGCCGAGGAGATCCAGATCCGCCGGGTGGCCCAGCGACTGTTCGGCTTCGGACGCTAGTGAAACAGCAACTGGCAGAGGTACTCAGGCCGGTCATCGGCGAGGTGGCCATCGAGAACCTCAACGCGCTGACCGGCGGGGCCAGCCGCACGACGTGGGCGTTCGATGCGGTCGGCAAGGGTCGTCAGGCACTCATCCTGCGCACCGGTCCGCCCGACGACATACATGCGGGCATGGAGCTCGAGGCGAGCGTTCAGCAGCGGGCGGCGGCCGCTGGGGCGCCCGTCCCCCACATCCTCGCCGCTGACAATTCCCCTGCCGCTCTTGGCAATCCATATCTGATCTGCAACGCGATCGCCGGCGAGACGATCGTCAGGCGCATCCATCGCACCCTCGACGACACCGGCCGCGATCGGCTGCTGCGGCAGTGCGCCGAGGCGCTGGCCGCAATTCACCGCGCCGACCCGGACGGGATCGGGCTCGCCTCGACCGAACAGCTGGCCGAGTGGCGCGATCGGCTCGACGAGATGGGCGACACCACCGCGACCTTCGAGTGGGCGTTCCGCTGGCTGGCCGCGCACCGGCCACCGCCGACGCCGCCGCGCCTCGTCCACGGCGACTTCCGCATGGGCAACCTGATCGTCGACGAGAACGGATTGGCGGCCGTCCTGGATTGGGAGCTCGTCCACATCGGTGAGATCTACGAGGACCTGGCCTGGTTCTGCATCCGCGCCTGGCGGTTCGGGGCGCCCGAGGCGCTCGGCGCCGGCGGCCTCGGCAGCGTCGAGGGCTTCCTGTCGGCCTACGAGGACGCAGCCGGCTCGGTCGTCGACCGCGACGCGTTCCGCTGGCACCTGACGGTGGCCACCCTGCGCTGGGGCGTCATCTGCCGCTTCCAGGCCGAGCGCCACCTGTCGGGACAGACCCGGTCGGTCGAACTCGCGGCGATCGGGCGGCGCGTCAGCGAAACGGAATGGGACGTGCTCGATCTGCTGGAGGGGGGTGGTCCGAGATGACCTCGATGTACGGGCGCCCCACTGCCGCGGAACTCGTCGCGGCCGTCGCCGACTTCCTGGACACCGACGTCCGCTCGGCGACCGATGGCCAGGTGTCCTTCCACGCGCGCGTCGCGGCGAACGTGCTGCGCACCGTCGAGCGCGAACTGCTCGACCAGACGTGCGGCGAGGTCACCGCGGCACTCGGCGAGCTTGGCTTTGCCGACGAGACAGCGCTGGCCGCCGCCATCCGTGCAGGTGAGCTCGACAGCAGGGCGGGCGACGTGTTGCCCTGCCTACGCACGGTGGTGCGTCACCGGCTCACGATCGCCCACCCCGGCTATGACGAGTCGACATGAGTTCTGTTGCGTTTGTTGCGGCGATATCTCGCGATTCGCCGCAACAAACGACGCAGTTGGGGCTGGGTCTAGGTGCGACGAGCCCTAGCCAGCCAGGCGGGCTCATCGACGCGGGTCCCGATCGGCAGCCCGATCTCCTCGGCGTGCACCTCGGTGACGACACCGCGGTAGGTGGTCTCGTCGAGCGCCTCCAGCTCCCACCCGTCGACGAATGCCTCGCGGATGGTGTCGTCGCTGACCTCGGGCCCGAAACCCCGGCCCGCCGTGGACAGCGCGAGCACGTGCACGATGCCACCGGGCTTGCACGCGTTGCGCAGGCTCGCGACGTACTCCGGCCGGTCGGTGTCGTCGAAGATGTGGAACAGCGCGCTGTCGACGATCGTGTCGTATTGCGGGCTGTCGGGGAGGTTCATCGCGTCGGCGACCTCGAATCGGGCGCCGACGCCCTTGGCCTCGGCGTTTCGGCGGGCCTGCTCGACCGCCTCCGGCGCGAAGTCGATGCCAAGCACGTCGTATCCCAGCCGGGTGAGCAGGATGGTGTGTTCGCCCGTTCCGCAACCGACGTCGAGCACCTTGCCGCGCAGCCGTCCGGCGCGTTCCAGCTCAACGATCGCGGGCTGAGGTTCGCCGATCACCCACGGCGGAGTGGTGGTTCGGTAAAACTCGTCAAAGCGAGAAAGAGCGGGTGTCTTGTCCATGAGTGACAGTGTTCTACCTCAACAGAACTTGAGGTCAACCGTCGCCGAGATCGCCGACCGACTGTTTGCCGCCATCGAGAGAGGCGACGCGGAGACGGTCGAAAAGATGTGGGACGACGACGTGCTGGTGTGGAAGTCCGCCGAACCCGAGGAGCAGGTCAAGAAACGGGCGCTCCGGGTCATCTTCTGGTTCATGGAGACGACCACCGAGCGCCGCTACGAGATCCTCGACCGGCAGTTCTTCGACGGCGGCTTCGTACAGCAGCACATCCTGCATGCCACCAGCCGCAGGGGCGGATCGATCGCTTTGCGGGTCTGCCTCGTTATCAAGTTGGGTACCAACGGATTGATCACCAAGATCGACGAGTACTTCGACCCCGCGGAGTTGGGGCCACTGCTCGATTCGGGTAAATGACAGGAAGAGTGACATGGCAAGCCTTAGCGAGTTTTTCAGCGATCCAGCCTCGACGGGCACCTGGACCGTCGTCGCCGACCAATCAACCATTGCGGTGAAGGCCAAGTCGATGTGGGGTCTCGCGCCGGTCAAAGGGCGCTTCACGGAGTTCAGCGGCGACGGCCAAGTGACCGCTCCTCAAACGGTTTCCGGCCGCATCGACATCAAGGCCGCATCGATGCGCACCGGGATTCGCAAACGCGACAACCACATGCATTCCTCGGATTTCTTTGACGCCGAGAAATTCCCGGATATCAACGTGGTCGTTACCGGCGCCGATGCAATCGAGGGCGACAGCGTCACACTGAACGCACAACTGACCATCAAGGGCACGACGAAACCGCTTGCGCTGGTTACCAGAGTGGCGCCGGTCGGCGACGGCGGAATGCGGCTTACCACACAGGCAACCGTCAACCGCCAGGATTTCGGCGTCGCCGGCAACTTGCTCGGGATGGTCGGCGACAAGGCGACGATCTCGGGTGACCTAGTGTTCCGCCGCGCCGGGGCCTGACGGGTTGGTTTAGCATCTGGCGCATGCCCGAATCGTCTCGGCCGCTGCGAATCCTCATCTACAGCGACAATCCGAGGACTCGCGAACAGGTCCAGCTGGCATTGGGCAAGCGCGTATCTCCGGACCTGCCGGAGCTGACTTACCTCGAGGTTGCCACCGGCCCGATGGTGGTCGCGCAGATGGACGAGGGCGGATTCGATCTGGCCATCCTCGACGGCGAGGCCACCCCCGTCGGCGGCATGGGAATAGCCAAGCAGCTCAAGGACGAGATCGACGACTGCCCACCGATCCTGGTCCTCACGGGCCGCAGGGACGACGCCTGGCTGGCCAGCTGGTCGCGTGCCGAGGCCGCGGTTCCGCACCCGATTGACCCGATCCGTTTGGGTGAGGCCGTGGTGTCCCTGCTGCGGGCCCCCGTGCAGTAACGGCTTCGCCAATTCCGCTGTCGCCGTTGGCTCTTCGCGGCACAGCAAAGTCGGCTGTTTGCAACCAAACGTGATATTAACCCCACGTTGTGGCACGCATTTAAAACATCGCTAGGCTGTGGGTCAGCTCACATCGCAATGCCCACGAGGGAGCGGTCACAACTACATGAATCTGTATCTACCCATCCTGGTGCTCGGCGCGGTCGCAGCCGGGTTTGCCGTCTTCTCGGTAGTCGCTGCGCTACTCGGCGGCCCCAGGCGTTTCAACCGGGCCAAGCTCGAGGCCTATGAGTGCGGCATCGAGCCGATGCCCGAGTTGGCCAACCCCCAGGCCGCCGGCCAGCGGTTTCCGATGAAGTACTACGTGACCGCGATGCTGTTCATCGTGTTCGACATCGAGATCGTATTCCTCTACCCCTGGGCCGTCGCCTTCGACAGCCTGGGCGTGTTCGCGCTGGTCGAGATGCTTTTGTTCATGGCCACGGTGTTCGTGGCCTACGCCTACGTCTGGCGGCGGGGAGGCCTGAATTGGGACTAGAGGAAAAGCTTCCGAGCGGCATCCTGCTGTCAACCGTCGAGAAGCTGGCGGGCTACGTCCGTAAAGGCTCGCTGTGGCCCGCGACGTTCGGCCTGGCGTGCTGCGCCATCGAGATGATGGCGACGGCGGGCCCGCGGTTCGACATCTCCCGGTTCGGGATGGAGCGGTTCTCCGCCACGCCCCGGCAGGCCGATCTGATGATCGTGGCCGGCCGCGTCAGCCAGAAGATGGCCCCGGTGCTGCGGCAGGTGTACGACCAGATGGCCGAGCCCAAGTGGGTGCTGGCGATGGGCGTGTGCGCATCGTCGGGCGGGATGTTCAACAACTACGCCATCGTCCAGGGCGTCGACCACGTCGTTCCCGTGGACATCTACCTGCCCGGATGCCCTCCGCGCCCGGAGATGCTGCTGCACGCGATCCTGAAACTGCACGACAAGATCCAGGAGATGCCGCTGGGCGTCAACCGCGAGGAGGCGGTCCGCGAGGCCGAGAAAGCCGCGCTAGCTGTCACGCCGACGATCGAGCTCAAGGGGCTTTTGCGGTGACGACACCCTCCGATGCCAACGAGAGCTTCGGCAATGGCGAGAAGGTCGGCGTTCGCCACGGCATGTTCGGCCCGATGGGCAGCGGCGACACCTCCGGCTACGGGCGGCTGGTCCGCGAAGTCTCGATGCCGGGCAGTTCGCCGCGCCCGTACGGCGGCTACTTCGACGAGGTCGTCGACACCCTGACCGCCGTGATCGGCGAGCAGGCCTACGAGGCGGCGATCGAACGGGTGGTGGTGTACCGCGACCAGCTGACCCTGGAGGTCCGGCGCGAACAGCTGCCCGCAGTCATGCAGGCCCTCCGGGACGACGCCGGCCTGCGCTTCGAGCTGTGCCTCGGCGTCAGCGGCGTGCACTACCCTGCCGACAACGGCCGCGAGCTGCACGCGGTGTACCCACTGATGTCAATCACGCACAACCGGCGCATCCAGGTGGAGACCACCGCGCCGGACGCCGACCCGCACATCCCGTCGCTGTTCAAGGTCTATCCGACCACCGACTGGCATGAGCGGGAGACCTATGACTTCTTCGGGATCATCTTCGACGGCCACCCCGCCCTGACCCGCATCGAAATGCCCGACGACTGGGTCGGTCATCCGCAGCGCAAGGACTACCCGTTGGGTGGCATCCCGGTGGAGTATCACGGCGCCGAGATCCCGCCGCCCGACGAGAGAAGGGCCTACAGCTGATGAGCACACCCAACACCCCGCCGGAGAGCGGGGGAACCGACACCGTCGTCATCGTCGGCGGCGAGGACTGGGACCAGGTGGTCACCGCGGCCGCGGAAGCCCAAGCCGGCGAACGGATCGTGGTCAACATGGGCCCGCAACACCCGTCGACGCACGGCGTGCTGCGACTGATCCTCGAGATCGAAGGCGAGACCATCGTCTCGGCCCGCTGCGGGATCGGCTACCTGCACACGGGAATCGAGAAGAACCTGGAATACCGCACCTGGACCCAGGGCGTCACGTTCGTCACCCGAATGGACTATCTCTCACCGCTTTTCAACGAAACCGTGTACTGCCTCGGCGTCGAGCAACTGCTCGGCGTCACCGACGACATCCCCGAACGCGCCAGCGTCATCCGCGTGATGATGATGGAACTCAACCGCATCGCGAGCCACCTGGTGGCGCTGGCCACCGGCGGCATGGAGCTGGGCTCGATGGGCGCGATGTTCTACGGGTTCCGCGAGCGCGAACAGATCCTGTCGATCTTCGAGACCATCACCGGGCTGCGGATGAACAACTCCTACATCCGCCCCGGCGGGCTGGCCGCCGATCTCCCCGACGAAGCGCTGCCGCAGATCCGCGACATGCTCAAGCTGATGCCGAAGCGGCTGAAGGACCTCGAAGACCTGCTGTCCGAGAACTACATCTGGAAGGCCCGCACTCAGGGCATCGGCTACCTGGACCTGACGGGGTGCATGACGCTCGGCATCACCGGCCCGGTTTTGCGTTCCACCGGACTACCCCACGACCTCCGCAAAGCGCAGCCCTACTGCGGCTACGAGACGTATGACTTCGACGTGATCACCGACGACGGCTGCGACGCGTACGGCCGGTACCTGATCAGGGTCAAGGAGATGCACGAGGCGCTGAAGATCATCGAGCAATGCGTCGAGAGGCTGGAGAAGACCTCCGGCCCGGTGATGCTGACCGACAAGAAGCTGGCCTGGCCCGCCGACCTGAAGCTGGGCCCCGACGGGCTCGGCAACTCGCCGGAACACATCGCCAAGATCATGGGCCACTCGATGGAGGGACTGATCCATCACTTCAAGCTCGTGACCGAGGGGATTCGGGTCCCGCCGGGGCAGGTCTACGTCGCCGTCGAGTCGCCGCGGGGTGAGCTCGGTGTTCACATGGTCTCCGATGGCGGCACCAGGCCCTACCGGGTGCACTACCGCGACCCGTCATTCACCAACCTGCAGGCGGTCGCCGCCACTTGCGAAGGTGGCATGGTCGCCGACGCGATCTCGGCCGTGGCGTCGATCGACCCGGTGATGGGGGGCGTGGACCGCTGATGAGCGCTTGCGCGAAGAGACGAGTGCACAGATGACGTTGACCCCCAACGGTTCTCCGGTATTCATCGAGCTGGGACAGCGACCCGATGAGGCGGGACCGCCGATCGCGGGCAAGGCGGCCTACCCGGCCGACGTGACGGTCC
Organism: Actinomycetota bacterium; assembly: GCA_046735135.1. GTDB lineage: Bacteria > Actinomycetota > Actinomycetes > Mycobacteriales > Mycobacteriaceae > Mycobacterium. The sequence continues at coordinate 24,082 of JBKPSU010000006.1, read as the reverse complement.
GGCTTGAAGCCAACGCCCGCGCCATCATCGCCCGCTATCCGCGGTCGAGGTCGGCGCTGCTGCCGCTGCTGCACCTCGTGCAGTCCGAGGATGGCTGCCTGACCAAGGCAGGTCTCGCGTTCTGCGCCGCGCAGCTCGATCTGACCGAGGCCGAGGTGACGGCTGTCGCCACGTTCTACTCGATGTACCGGCGCACCCCGACGGGCGAGTACCTCGTCGGCGTCTGCACGAACACGCTGTGCGCGATCATGGGCGGCGACGCCATCCTCGACGGGCTGCAGGACCACCTCGGCATCCACGCAGGCGAGACCACCGATGACGGCCGCGTCACCCTCGAACACATCGAGTGCAACGCCGCATGTGACTACGCGCCCGTCGTGATGGTGAACTGGGAGTTTTTCGACAACCAAACGCCCTCCTCCGCAAGGGAACTCGTCGATGCGCTGCGCGAGGGGCAGCCGCCCGTACCCAGCCGCGGCGCACCTCTGTGCAGCTTCAAGGAGACCGCCCGCATCCTCGCGGGTATGCACGACGATCGGCCCGTGACCGCCGACGGGCAGGTCCCGACCGCCACGCTGGCCGGCCTGCGCGTCGCCCATGAACTCGGCATGCACGCACCACCTCCGCCCGACGATGGGGCGGCGCCACCGCCGAAGTCCGACGGCACCAAGCCCGAGGCCGTCGAGACCACCAAGGACGAACCGGCACCCGCACCGTCGGCCACGGTGCCCGCCGAGTCGGGCACCACCGAAACCGACCCCAGCACAACGGATTCACGCGACTGATATGGCACCTGCTACTCCCCTGACACCCGTATTCAGCCGGTATTGGGATGATCCCGAGCCCTGGACGATGGACACCTACCGTCGTCACGATGGATACCGCGCGCTGGACAAGGCGCTGTCGATGGACCCCGACGAGGTCATCGCGTTGGTCAAGGACTCCGGTCTGCGCGGCCGAGGCGGTGCGGGTTTTCCCACCGGCACCAAGTGGTCCTTCATCCCGCAGGACGACACCGGTGCCGGCGCGAAGCCGCACTACCTCGTCATCAACGCCGACGAGTCGGAACCCGGTACGTGCAAAGACATTCCGCTGATGCTGACGACGCCGCACTTCCTGGTCGAGGGTGCGATCATCGCCGCCTATGCGATCCGGGCGCACCACGCGTTCATCTATGTGCGCGGTGAAGTGGTCCCGGTGTTGCGGCGGCTGCAGGCCGCCGTCGCGGAGGCCTACGAGGCCGGTTACCTCGGCAACGACATCAAGGGGTCGGGCTTCGACCTCGAGCTGATCGTGCACGCGGGTGCGGGCGCCTACATCTGCGGGGAGGAGACGGCGCTGCTGGATTCGCTTGAGGGCAGACGCGGACAACCCCGACTGCGGCCACCGTTCCCGGCGGTGGCCGGCTTGTATGCCTGCCCGACGGTGGTCAACAACGTCGAATCCATCGCCAGCGTGCCGCCGATCATGCTCAACGGGATCGACTGGTTCAGGTCGATGGGCTCGGAGAAGTCTCCCGGCTTCACGTTGTACTCGCTGTCCGGTCACGTGACGAATCCCGGCCAGTACGAAGCCCCGCTGGGAATCACCCTTCGCGAACTCCTGGAGTACGCGGGCGGTGTCCGCGCAGGGCACACGCTCAAGTTCTGGACACCGGGTGGCTCGTCCACACCACTGCTGACCGACGAACATCTCGACGTGCCACTGGATTACGAGGGCATGGCCGGAGTCGGCTCGATGCTGGGCACCAAGGCGCTGCAGATCTTCGACGAGACCACCTGCGTCGTGCGCGCCGTCCGGCGCTGGACCGAGTTCTATGCCCACGAGTCGTGCGGCAAGTGCACGCCGTGTCGCGAAGGCACGTACTGGCTGAGCCAGATTTACGAGCGCCTCGAAACCGGCCGCGGCACCGAGGACGACATCCAGAAGCTGCTCGACATCTCCGACACCATCTTCGGCAAGTCCTTCTGCGCGCTGGGTGACGGTGCGGCGAGCCCGATCCTGTCGTCCGTCAAGTTCTTCCGCGACGAGTACGTCGCACACCTGGACGGGGGCTGCCCGTTCGACCCGCATGCTTCGACACTGATGGCCACCGAGGGGGTGAGCGCCTGATGACGGTGACCGAACCGACCCAAGATGCACCTGAGGTCGAGATGGTGAATCTGACCATCGACGACGTGCCGATCAGTGTGCCCAAGGGCACATTGGTGATTCGCGCCGCCGAGCTGATGGGCGTCTCGATTCCGAGGTTCTGCGATCATCCGCTGCTCGACCCGGTTGGGGCGTGCAGGCAGTGCCTTGTCGAGGTCGAGGGCCAGCGCAAGCCGATGGCATCCTGCACCATCACCTGTACGCCCGACATGGTGGTCCGCACCCAGTTCACCTCGGAGGCCGCCGACAAGGCCCAGCAAGGGGTGATGGAACTGCTGCTCATCAACCACCCACTGGACTGCCCGGTCTGCGACAAGGGCGGCGAATGCCCGCTGCAGAACCAGGCGATGTCGAACGGCCGGGCCGAGACGCGCTTCGACGACATCAAACGCACCTTCCCCAAACCGATCCCGATCTCGTCCGAGGTGCTCCTGGACCGGGAACGCTGCGTACTGTGCGCGCGATGCACCCGGTTCTCCCAGCAGATCGCGGGCGATCCGTTCATCGAACTGCTCGAGCGCGGCGCGCTGCAACAGGTGGGCATCGCACCGGACGAGCCGTTCTCGTCGTACTTCTCCGGCAACACCGTGCAGATCTGCCCGGTGGGCGCCCTGACCAACACCGCATACCGGTTCCGGGCCCGGCCGTTCGATCTGGTGTCGAGCCCCAGCGCGTGCGAGCACTGCGCATCGGGATGCGCGCAGCGCACCGACCACCGCCGCGGAAAAGTGTTGCGCCGGTTGGCGGGCGACGACCCAGAGGTGAACGAGGAGTGGAACTGCGACAAGGGTCGGTGGGCGTTCACCTATGCCACGATCGGTGACCGCATCGCCACCCCGCAGATCCGCGAGGACGACGGCAAGCTGCGGCCGGCCTCGTGGGCGGAGGCCCTCCGGGTGGCGGCGACGGGCTTGGCGGCCGCAGCGGGACGGGCCGGTGTGCTCGTCGGCGGCCGCAGCACCGTCGAGGATGCCTACGCGTATTCGAAGTTCGCCCGGATGGTGTTGGGCACCAACGACATCGACTTCCGCATCCGCGCGCACAGCGATGAAGAAACGGAGTTCCTGGCGTCGAACGTCGCCGGGCAGACGATGACGGTCACCTACGCGGACCTGGAGAAGGCACCCGCGGTGCTGCTCGCCGGCTTCGAGCCGGAAGAGGAGTCACCGATCGTGTTCCTGCGGCTGCGCAAGGCCGCCCGAAAGAACGGCGTGCAGGTGCTCGCCGTTGCCCCCTTCCAGACCCGCGGCCTGACCAAGATGTCGGGGACGTTGATCCGCACCGCGCCGGGCGGCGAGGCGGCAGCGCTCGACGGACTGACCGAAGAGGTCCTGCTCAACCAGCCAGGTGCGATCATCCTGGTGGGCGAGAGGCTGGCGACCTCGCCCGGAGCCCTGTCTGCGGCAAGCAGATTGGCGACGGCGACCGGCGCCCGGCTTGGCTGGGTCCCGCGGCGGGCAGGCGACCGCGGCGCGCTGGAGGCCGGCGCGCTGCCGAACCTGCTGCCTGGCGGCCGTCCGGTCGCCGACCCGGAGGCACGGGAGCAGACGGCGACCGCGTGGCACGTCTCCGCCCTGCCCGACGCCGCGGGACGTGACACCGCAGGCATTCTCGCCGCTGCCGCGGCAGGCGAACTGGGGGCGCTGTTGATCGGCGGGGTCGAGATCGCCGACCTGCCCGATCCCGACGCCGCCGTTGCGGCGATCGAGGCGGCACCGTTCGTCGTCAGCCTCGAACTTCGGGAAAGCGCGGTCACCGACATCGCCGACGTGGTGTTCCCCGTCGCACCTGTGGTCGAGAAGGCCGGCTCGTTCGTCAACTGGGAGGGCCGGATTCGGTCCTTCGAGCCGTCACTGTCCAGCAATGCGACCCCCGATCTGCGGGTGCTGTACACGCTCGCCGACGAAATCGGCGTCGACCTCAACCTGGCCACCGCGGCGGCCGCGGCCGAGGAACTGGCCCGGCTGGGCTGGTGGGGCGGCGCACGGCCGGCCGCGCCGGCTCAGGCCGCGGGCGACGCCGCGCAGCCGGGCAAGGGCGAGGCCGTGCTGTCCGGCTGGCGGATGCTGCTGGATTCCGGCCGCCTGCAGGACGGCGAGCCCTATCTCGCCGGAACCGCACGGGTACCCGTCGTCCGGCTGTCGGCCACCACCGCGGACGAGATCGGCGCGGCTGACGGGGATCTCGTCACCGTCGCCACCAACCGGGGTGAGATCACGTTGCCGCTCGAGGTCACCGACATGGATGACCGGGTGGTGTGGCTACCGCTGAACTCACCGGGTTCTGCGGTCTATCAACAACTGGGTGTGGCCGCGGGCGCCGTGGTCTCGATCGGGCGGGCTGAACAATGACGGACCTCTCGGCGTTCGGGCACGACCCGATCTGGCTGATCGTGATCAAGGCGGTCGGGATCTTCGTGTTCCTGCTGCTGACCGTGCTGGCGGCCATCCTGATCGAGCGCAAGTTGCTCGGTCGCATGCAGATGCGCTTCGGCCCCAACCGAGTTGGCCCCAAGGGCCTGCTGCAGTCGCTCGTCGACGGCCTGAAGCTCGGGCTGAAGGAAGGCCTGATCCCGGCCGGCGTCGACAAGCCCATCTACCTGATGGCGCCGGTCATCTCGACGGTGCCGGCGTTCATGGCATTCGCCGTCATCCCGATGGGCCCGGTGGTCTCGGTGTTCGGCCATCGCACCCCGCTGCAGCTGACCGACCTCGCGGTGGCCGTGCTCTACATCCTCGCCGTCACGTCGATCGGCGTGTACGGCATCGTGCTGGCCGGCTGGGCGTCGGGCTCCACCTATCCGCTGCTGGGCGGTCTGCGGTCGTCGGCGCAGGTGATCTCCTACGAAATCGCCATGGCGTTGTCGTTCGCCGCGGTGTTCCTCTATGCGGGCACGATGTCCACCTCGGGCATCGTCGCCGCCCAGGACGGCACGTGGTTCGTGTTCGTGCTGCTGCCGTCGTTCCTGGTGTACGCGACGTCGATGGTCGGCGAAACCAACCGCGCCCCATTCGATCTGCCCGAGGCCGAGGGCGAACTGGTCGGCGGCTTCCACACCGAGTACTCGTCGTTGAAGTTCGCGATGTTCATGCTCGCCGAGTACGTCAACATGACGACGGTGTCGGCACTGGCCACCACGATGTTCCTCGGCGGCTGGCACGCCCCGTGGCCGATCAATATGTGGGACGGTGCCAATACCGGGTGGTGGCCACTGCTGTGGTTCACCGCCAAGGTGTGGGCGTTCCTGTTCGTCTACTTCTGGCTGCGAGCCACCCTGCCGCGGCTGCGCTACGACCAGTTCATGAGCCTCGGATGGAAGATCCTCATCCCGGTGTCGCTGGTGTGGATCGCGATCGTAGCCACCACACATAGCCTGCGTACGCACGGCTACACCGCATGGGCCACCGGGCTGATCACCGTTGGCACCGTGTTGGCGCTCGTCGTCGTCTTCGTGCTCTGGCGGACGTTGCGGGCCAGAACCGTCCGCAAGATTCCGACACAGGCCGTTGACGACGGCGCCTTCCCGGTACCGCCGGTGCCCACGTCGTCGCGCACGCGTGGGGGCACCTCCCCCCCGAAGGGCAGGGGGAGAGCAGCAGAGACAGAGGAGAAAGCCGATGCCTAAATTCCTCGACGCCATAGCCGGTTTCGCGGTCACGTTCGGGACCATGTTCAAGAAGCCGATCACCGAGGAGTACCCGGAGAAGCCCGGCCCCGTCGCCAAGCGCTATCACGGCCGCCACCAACTCAACCGCTACCCCGACGGTCTGGAGAAGTGCATCGGCTGCGAGCTGTGCGCGTGGGCCTGCCCCGCCGACGCGATCTACGTCGAAGGTGACAACAACACCGCAGAGGAGCGCTTCTCGCCGGGCGAGCGGTACGGCCGGGTGTATCAGATCAACTATCTGCGGTGCATCGGCTGCGGCTTGTGCATCGAGGCGTGCCCGACCCGCGCGCTGACTATGACCAACGAGTACGAGATGGCCGACGACAACCGCGCCGACCTGATCTGGGGCAAGGACAAACTGCTCGCGCCGATGCAGCCGGGGATGGAGGCGCCGCCGCACGCGATGCAGCCGGGGAGCACCGACGAGGACTACTACCTCGGCAACATCAAGCCGATTTCGCCCACGCAAGGAGCGGAAGCAGTTTCAGAGGAAGCGCGGTGAACATCGAATTCGTGGCGCTGGCCGCCGATTCCACCGGCCACACCTCGACGGCCGAGACCGTGACGTTCTGGGTGCTCGGCGCCGTCGCGCTGATCGGCGCAATCGGGGTGGTGTCCGCGCCCAAAGCCGTGTACTCGGCGATCTTCCTTGCGACGACGATGATCTCGCTCGCGGTGCTCTACATCGCACAGGAGGCGTTGTTCCTCGGCGTGGTCCAGGTGGTCGTCTACACCGGCGCGGTGATGATGCTGTTCCTGTTCGTGATGATGCTCATCGGCGTCGACCTGTCCGAATCGCTCTCCGAAACCATTCACGGACAGCGCATTGCGGCGATCATCGCGGGTGTCGGCTTCGGCGTCCTGCTCATCGCGGGCATCGGTAACGTGTCAGTGGCCGGCTTCGTTGGCCTGCCGGAAGCCAACAGCAGCGCGAACGTGGAAGGTCTTGCGCAGCTGATCTTCACCCGCTACCTGTGGGCGTTCGAACTGACCGGTGCGTTGCTGATCACGGCCGCGCTCGGCGCGATGGTGCTGGCGCACCGGGAACGCTTCGAGCGCGCCAAGACTCAGCGCGAACTGGCCGAGGAGCGGTTCCGGCCGGGCGGCCATCCGACCCCGATGCCGGGTCCTGGCGTGTTCGCCCGCCACAACGCTGTCGACATCGAGGCGCGGCTGCCCGACGGCTCGGGCTCCGAACTCTCGGTCAGCGCGATCCTGCAACGGCGAAGCGTCCGTCCGCCTGCCAAGGACAACGGAAACGGCAACGGGAGCCAGCGATGAACCCCGACAACTACCTGTATCTCTCGGCGCTGTTGTTCACGATCGGCGCGGCGGGAGTTCTGCTGCGCCGCAACGCCATCGTGATGTTCATGTGCGTCGAGCTCATGCTGAACGCGGCCAACCTGGCATTCGTGGCGTTCTCCCGCATGCACGGCCACCTGGACGGTCAGGTGGTGGCGTTCTTCACCATGGTGGTCGCGGCCTGCGAGGTGGTCGTGGGTCTGGCCATCATCATGACCATTTTCCGCACTCGACGCTCGGCCTCGGTCGACGACGCCAACCTGCTGAAAAACTAAGGCCGCGATGACTATTCCGGTTTGGCTCCTGATCGCCCTGCCTCTGGCAGGCGCGGCGATACTGCTGCTGTCCGGGCAGCGGTCCAACCCGTGGGGGCACCTGCTGGGCTGTGCGATGTCGCTCGCGTCGTTCGCCGTCGGCGCGGTGTTGTTCGCCAACATGCTCGGCCGGTCCGGCGAAGACCGGGCAGTCCATGAGAGGTTGTTCTCCTGGGTGCCGGTCGGCGGGCTGCATGTGGACTTCGGGCTACAGCTGGACCAACTGTCGATGTGCTTCGTGCTGCTGATCACCGGCGTCGGCTCGCTGATTCACATCTACTCCGTCGGCTACATGGCCGCAGATCCCGAGCGGCGCAGGTTTTTCGCGTATCTGAACCTGTTCCTCGCGGCGATGCTGCTGCTGGTCCTCGCCGACAACTACCTCGGGCTCTACGTCGGGTGGGAAGGCGTCGGCCTGGCGTCCTACCTGCTGATCGGGTTCTGGCAACACAAGCCGTCGGCCGCCACCGCCGCGAAGAAGGCGTTCGTGGTCAACCGCGTCGGCGACATCGGTCTGGCCATCGCGCAGATGGTCATGTTCGCCTACATCGGCTCCATCTCCTTCGAGGGTGTCTTCGCCGCCGCTCCGCAGCTGAGCGAGGGCACGAACAACGCCATCGGCCTGCTGCTCCTGCTCGCCGCGTGCGGCAAGTCGGCGCAGGTGCCGCTGCAGTCCTGGCTCGGGGACGCCATGGAAGGCCCCACCCCGGTCTCGGCACTGATCCATGCGGCGACCATGGTCACCGCGGGTGTCTACCTGATCGTGCGGTCGGGCCCGGTGTTCGATCTCGCTCCGGGCGCACAATTGGGCGTCGTCATCGTCGGTGCGGTCACGTTGTTGTTCGGCGCGATCGTCGGCTGCGCCAAGGACGACATCAAGAAGGCGCTGGCCGCATCCACCATGAGCCAGATCGGCTACATGGTGCTCGCCGCGGGCCTCGGGCCCGCCGGGTACGCGGTCGCGATCATGCACCTGCTGACCCACGGCTTCTTCAAGGCCGGGCTGTTCCTCGGTGCAGGCTCGGTGATGCACGCCATGGACGACGAGGTGAACATGCGTCACTACGGGGGCCTGCGCACCCTGTTGCCGATCACGTTCGCCACCTTCGGGCTGGGCTACCTCGCGATCATCGGCATACCGCCGCTGGCCGGCTTCTTCTCCAAGGACGGCATCATCGAGGCCGCGGTCGGCGCAGGCGGAGCCAAGGGCATCGTGCTCGGCTGTGCGGCGATCCTCGGCGCAGGTATCACCGCGTTCTACATGACCCGCGTCATGCTGATGACGTTCTTCGGCGAGCGCCGGTGGAAACCCGACACCCATCCGCACGAGTCGCCGCGCGTGATGACCTGGCCGATGATCCTGCTTGCCGTCGGGTCGGTGGCATCCGGTGCTGTGTTCGCAATCGGCGGAACGCTCGAGCACTGGCTGGAACCGGTCGTCGGAGCACACGAGGAACACCACGCGATGCCTGCCTGGGTCGTCACGGTCGTCGTGCTGGCGGTCGTCGCGGTCGGCATCCTCATCGCCTACCGGATGTACGCGCAGAGGGCGGTGCCGGACCTCGCCCCCGAAAAGGTGTCGGCGCTGACCGTGGCCGCCCGCAGAGACCTCTACGGCGACGCGATCAACGAGGAGCTGCTGATGAAGCCAGGCCAAGTCCTGACCAAGGATCTGGTCTGGGTGGACGACAAGGGCATCGACGGTGCAGGAAGTGGTCTGGCAGCGGTCGTCGGAACGGTGTCGAATGGCATGCGGCAGCTGCAGACCGGCTTCGCCCGCTCCTACGCGCTGTCGATGCTCGCGGGCGCGGCACTCGTCATCGCGGTCATCCTGGCGGTGCAACTGTGGTGACCTCGACTCCCTGGTTGACGATCCTGTGGGCGGTACCGATGCTGGGCGCCGCGCTGGTTATGCTCATCCCCGCGTCGGGGCGGGTAGCCGCCAAGTGGCTCGCGCTGCTAGCCTCGGTGGCGGTACTCGCACTCACGATCGGCCTTGCGGTGGGCTTCAGGCCTGGCGGTCCGCAGTACCAGTTCGTCGAATCCCACACCTGGATACCGTCTTTCGGCACCGGCTACATCCTCGGCCTTGACGGTATTGCCCTGGCGCTCGTCGTTCTCACCGCGGTGCTGGTGCCGCTGCTGATCGTGGCGGGCTGGAACGACGCCGACGACCAGGTCGGCCTTCGCGGCCGCTCCACGCACACCTACCTGGCCCTGACCCTGGCCGTCGAGGGCATGGTCATCATGTCGCTGATCTCTCTCGACGTACTGCTGTTCTACGTCTTCTTCGAGGCGATGCTGATCCCGATGTACTTCCTCATCGGCGGGTTCGGTGGCGAGCAGCGGTCAAAGGCCGCAGTGAAGTTCCTGCTGTACAACCTCTTTGGCGGGCTCATCATGCTGGCCGCGGTCATCGGCCTGTATGTGGTGACCGCACAAAGCGGCGCGTTCGAGTCCGGCACATTTGATTTCCGCGCGATCGTCGAAGCCGTGTCCAGCGGCAAGCTGGTGATCGACCCGGCCATCGTCAACGCGCTGTTCCTCGGCTTCATGTTCGCATTCGCCGTCAAGGCGCCGCTGTGGCCGTTCCACCGTTGGCTACCCGACGCCGCCGTCGAGGCCACCCCGGCCAGCGCCGTGCTGATGATGGCGATCATGGACAAGGTCGGCACGTTCGGCATGCTGCGCTACTGCTTACAGCTGTTCCCCGACGCGTCAGCGTATTTCCGGCCACTGATCATCACGCTGGCCGTGATCGGCATCGTCTACGGCGCCATCCTGGCCATCGGCCAGGTCGACGTGATGCGGCTGATCGCCTACACGTCGATATCCCACTTCGGCTTCATCATCCTCGGTATCTTCGCGATGACGAGCCAGGGCCAGTCGGGATCGACGCTGTACATGGTCAACCACGGCATCTCCACGGCCGCGCTCTTCCTGATCGCCGGGTTCCTGGTGTCCCGCAGGGGAACTCGCCTGATCAGTGCCTACGGCGGCGTGCAGAAGGTCGCACCCGTTCTCGCGGGCACCTTCCTGGTGGCGGGGTTGGCGACGCTGTCGCTGCCCGGGCTGGCGCCGTTCATCAGCGAATTCCTGGTGCTGATCGGCACATTCACGCGTTACCCGGTGTTCGCGGTGTTCGCTGCCAGTGCGCTGGTGCTCTCCGCGATCTACATCCTGTGGATGTACCAGCGCATGATGGGTGGCCCGGTCGCAGAGGGCAATCATCTGCTGCGCGACCTGCTCCCCCGTGAACTCGCGGTGGTGGCGCCGCTGATCGCGCTGCTGCTGGTGCTTGGCGTGTATCCGAAATTGGCGCTGGACGTGATCAATCCGGCCGTCAGCCACACGCTGACCACCATCGACCAACACGATCCCGCACCCAAACTGGCGGAAGGCCCGGCACGATGAACCTGCCAACACCCAGCGTCGAATACGGCCTGCTGTCACCGATGCTGATCGTGTTCGGAGCCGCCACCGCCGGTGTGCTCGTCGAAGCATTCGTGTCGCGCGAGCGTCGCTACGGAGTCCAGGTGGTACTCAGCCTGGTGGGCCTGGCGGCCGCCTTCGTCGCGGTGGTTCAGTTGGCACGTGAGCTGCACGGCACCGTCGGCCGCGCCGCCGTGGTTGGCGCGGTCGCCGTCGACGCCCCCGCGTTGTTCCTGCAGGGCACCATCCTGCTGGTCGGCGTTCTCGGCATCCTGTTGATCGCAGAGCGACGAATACGCTCCGAGGCCGAATCCGAGTCGGAAGACGCTGTGGGCGGGCTGGATTCGTTCACCCCGCAGGCCTCTGCCGTGGTCGGCAGCGTCGCCGAGAAGCTGGCCGCCAAGGCAGGCGTGATGCAGACGGAGGTCTTCCCACTCACGCTGTTCGCGATCGGCGGGATGCTGCTGTTCCCGGCGGCAGATGATCTGCTGACCATGTTCATCGCACTCGAGGTGCTGTCGCTTCCGCTGTATCTGATGTGCGGCCTGGCCCGCCGCCGCAGGCTGCTCTCGCAGGAGGCGGCGCTGAAATACTTTCTGCTCGGCGCGTTCTCGTCGGCGTTCTTCCTGTATGGCGCCGCGATGCTGTACGGCTACTCCGGGACGCTCAGCCTGACCGGGATCGCCGGGGCGATCGGCGCGGGCTCCGGCAAGGCATCGCTGGCGCTGATCGGCGTCGGCCTGGTATTGGTCGGCGTGCTGTTCAAGGTCGGGGCCGTGCCGTTCCACTCGTGGATTCCCGACGTGTACCAGGGCGCCCCGACGCCGATCACGGCGTTCATGGCCGCGGCCACCAAGATCGCCGCGTTCGGTGCGCTGCTGCGCATCTTCTACGTCGCGGTGCCGCAACTTCGCGCCGAATGGCGGCCGGTGCTGTGGGCCATTGCGATCCTGACCATGATCGTCGGCACCGTCACGGCGGTCACCCAGTCCGACGTCAAGCGGATGCTCGCCTACTCCGCAGTGGCACATACCGGGTTCATCCTGACCGGTGTCATCGCCCTGAACGAGTCGGGCTTGTCCTCGACGCTGTTCTATCTGTTCGCCTACGGTTTCAGCACGGTCGGCGCGTTCGCCGTCGTCGGGCTTGTCCGCGACAAGACGGGCGAGGAGGAGACCGCAATGCTCCGGTGGGCCGGCCTGGGCCGTCGCTATCCCATTGTCGGCATAGTCTTTTCGCTCTTCCTGCTCGCGTTCGCGGGTATCCCGCTGACAAGTGGCTTCGTCAGCAAGTTCGCGGTGTTCAAGGCGGCGGGCGAGGGTGGTGCGATCCCGCTGGTGATCGTCGGCGTGATCGCCAGCGCCATCGCCGCGTACTTCTACGTGCGGGTTATCGTGCTGATGTTCTTCACCGAGCCGCCCGAAGACGCACCCGACGTGGTGGTGCCCAGCATCCTGAGCACGGCAGTCGTCGCGATCACGGCGGCCGTCACGTTCGCGCTCGGTGCGCTGCCGCAGCCGGTGCTTGACCTGACGAACATCGCCAACACGTTCCTGCGCTGACCCCATTGCGCCCAAACCGACAAATGGGCGTAAAAGTGCGAGAGGATTCCGCCAATACGTCGATTTCGGCGAAGGGTTTCGCATGCTTGTCCTGATTGCCGATCACGGTGCGGTGCGGGTGCTGACGCTGAACCGGCCCGCGGCCAGAAATGCGTTGAGCCGCGACCTGATCAAGGCTTCGTACAAGGCGCTGACGGAGGCCGACGCCGACGAGTCGGTGCGGGTGGTGGTGCTCACCGGAGCCGATCCCGCGTTCTGTGCGGGCGTGGACCTCAAGGAGGCGCAGCGCGACGGTCTCGGTTACTTCCAGGAGTTCCGGTCGCAGAGTTGCATCGCCGCGGTGGCGAAGATGCGCACCCCGATCATCGGGGCGATCAACGGCGCGACGTTCACCGGCGGGCTCGAGATGGCGCTCGGCTGCGACTTCCTCATCGCCTCGGAGCGCGCCGTCTTCGCCGACACCCATGCCCGCGTCGGGATCCTGCCCGGCGGCGGGATGACCGCGCATCTCCCCCAGCTCGTCGGCCTCGGCATGGCCCGGCGGTTGTCGATGACCGGCGAGGTCGTCGACGCCGCCCGCGCCGAACGGATCGGGCTGGTGACCGAGGTCGTTCCTCACGAGCGGCTGCTCGACCGCGCGCTCGAACTGGCCGGCCAGATCGCCGAGGTGCCCGGCCCGACGATGTTGGGGCTCAAGGAGATCTACACCACGGGCGCCGCTGCGGTCATCGATCCGGCGCTGGCCGCCGAGGACAAGATCGCGTTCGCGCAGCACCGCGATTTCGAGGGCCTCGGCGATCAATTCCGCGCCGTGTCCGAGCGCAACAAGCGACAGATCGACGGCCGCTAGCGATTTCGGCGCGCTACCGTGCGCGCAGCGCCGGTTAGCGCGCCGAAATCGCAGTCTCGCGTTTCAGGATGAACTCGACCGACCGGTCGCCGTCGAGGCCGGGCAGAGGCGGCTGCGTCGTCATGTCGACCTGCTTGCGCGCCTGCTCTGACACCGGGGTACCAGGGTCGAGCACCGACAGGTAGACGTCGTGTGCGGCCAGCGATTCGACCGCGACATCGACGAAGCCGTCCACCACCTCGCCGTGGGTGCCGTTCGGTCCGTTCTCGAACAGCCATCGCGGCGGGTTCGGCAGCGAATCATAGGCGGCGGCAACGGCATTGGAGAATTCAATGTGATCGCGCTGGTTCGGTGCGCCGGGCGTCCACTCGGGCCCGCTGTAGAGGGTGAGCACCACGTCCGGCGCAAGCTTTGTGATCGTCTCGGCGATCTTCGCCTGCAGTTCGGGTGTGTTGCGGATCTGGCTGTCGGGGAAGTCCCAGAACTCGACGTCGTCGACCCCGACGATGGCAGCCGACCGCCGTTGCTCGTTCTCGCGAACCGGGCCCGCCACATCCGGCGGCATGCCCTCGATACCGACCTCGCCCCGGCACGCCAACGCGTAGTGCACGTGCTTGCCCTGCGACGTCCACTTGGCCACCGCCGCGGCACATCCGTATTCGGGATCGTCGGGATGGGGCACCAACACCAGCGCAGTGCGCCAGTCGGCGGGAAACGGCTGATGAACCACGCTTTCAGGCAATCACACCGTGGGCGATGATCGCAGTCGTCTGGTCAACCCACTCGTCGTCGAGTTCCGTGTCGGGCCACAGCAGCAACCGCAGCATCGTGGCGCCGCCGATGACCTCGATCAGCCGTTGCGGGTCGATGTCGGGATGCACGTCGCCGCGCCGCAACGCGTCGGCCAAGCGCGCCCGAACGGCGGCGAACACATCAGTGAACCGCTCCATCATCCGCGCGTTCAGTTCGGCGTCGGCTGTCATGTCGGCGATCAGTCCCGGCAGGGCGGCCCGCACCACCGGGCTGGTGAACACGCCGGCTGCCGCGGCGATCATTGCGCGGACGTCCGCGCGGAAATCCCCCGGCGGTGTCGCGATCGCGCTGGGAGCGGCGGGAAAAGCGGCTTCGTGGACCAGTTCGGCCTTGCTCGACCACCGGCGGTACAACGCCGTCTTGGTGGTGCCCGCCCGCTCGGCGACCGCGGCCATCGTCAGGTTCGAATAACCGATTTCCACAAGCAGATCCGTTGTGGAGCGCAGTATGGCAGCGTCGATACGCGGGTCCCGGGGCCGCCCGGCCGCCGAGGGCCCCTTGTCAATCAAACTCGGGTCTGCTTTCATAACGCTACCCACCGTATCGTAATTATGCCGGAGGAAGAACCTTGGCTACAGAACCGGCCGTCGAAGACGTCGGCCGACTCCAACGCTCCGCCCGAGACGTCAGCACGCTGCCGGGCGTGATGTCGCAGTGGCTGTCGACGGTCATGCCCGACGGGGCCAAACCGCAGGTGACCGTCGAAAGCGGCGTCGACTCCAACGGGATGTCGTCGGAGACCATCATCCTCACCGGACGCTGGGAGGCCGACGGCCGACAGCACGAAGAGAAATGGGTGGCCCGCGTCGCGCCCACCACCGAGGACGTGCCGGTGTTCTCGTCGTACCGGATGGACCACCAGTTCGACGTGATCCGGCTCGTCGGCGAAAAGACCGACGTGCCGGTTCCGCGGGTGCGGTGGCTGGAACCGACCGGGAAGGTGCTCGGTACACAGTTCTTCCTGATGGACTACGTATCCGGAGTGGTCCCGCCCGACGTCATGCCCTACACCTTCGGCGGCAACTGGTTCGCCGACTCGCCCGCCGAATCGCAACGCGCGCTGCAGGACAACACCGTCGACGTGCTGGCCAAGCTGCACTCCATCCCGCAGGCTCAGTCCACGTTCGACTTCCTCGCCGACGGCGACGAAGGCGATGCGTTGCGGCGCAACCTGAACTGGCTGAAGTCCTGGTATGAGTTCGCGGTACCCGACATCGGCCGGTCGCCCCTGGTCGAAGAGGCACTCGAATGGTTGGAGGCGAACTGGCCCGAAGACGTCGCCGCCACCGATCCGGTGCTCATCTGGGGCGACTCCCGCGTCGGCAACGTGCTCTACGAGAACTTCAAGCCGGTCGCCGTGCTCGACTGGGAGATGGCGACACTGGGCCCCCGCGAGATGGATGCGGCGTGGATGGTGTTCGCGCACATGGTTTTCCAGGAACTCGCCGGCCTCGCCGGGATGCCAGGTCTGCCCGACTTCATGCGTGAGGACGACGTCAAGACGACGTACGCCGAGAAGACCGGCGTCACACTGGGCGACCTGAACTGGTTCTACGTCTACTCCGGTGTCATCTGGTGCTGCGTGTTCATGCGGACCAGTGCCCGGCGGGTGCGCTTCGGCGAGATCGAGAAACCCGACAACGTCGAATCGCTCTTCTACCACGGCGCCCTGCTGCGGCGCCTCATCGGAGGTGAAGCCTGATGCTCGGCCCCATGGACGAATTCCCAGTCCACCAGATCCCGCAGCCGATCGCGTGGCCGGGTTCATCGGACCGCAACTTCTACGACCGGTCCTATTTCAACGCGCACGACCGCACCGGCGACATATTCCTGATCTCCGGCATCGGTTACTACCCCAATCTCGGCGTCAAGGATGCCTTCGTTCTCGTCCGGCGCGGGAATGAGCAGACGGCGGTGCATCTTTCGGATGCCATCGACTCCGACCGGCTCAACCAGAACGTGATGGGCTACCGCGTCGAGGTCACCGATCCCCTGCACCAACTGCGCATCGTCATGGACGAAACCGAGGGCATCTCCGTCGACCTGACGTGGAACGGCCTGTTCGACGTCGTGCAGGAGCAGCGGCACATCCTGAGGTCAGGCACCCGAATCACGTTGGACGCGCAGCGGTTTGCGCAGGTGGGCTCGTGGACCGGTCAGATCGTCATCGACGGCGAGGAGATCACCGTCGACCCGTCGGTGTGGATCGGCTCGCGCGACCGGTCGTGGGGCATCCGGCCCATCGGTGAAGCGGAACCCGCTGGGCGCCCGGCGGATCCGCCGTTCGAGGGTATGTGGTGGTTGTACGTGCCGATGGCGTTCGACGACTTCTCGATCGTGCTGATCATTCAAGAGGAGCCCAACGGCTTCCGCTCGCTGAACGACTGCACGCGGGTGTGGAAGGACGGCCTTGTCGAGCAGCTCGGCTGGCCGCGGGTGAAGATCCACTACACGTCGGGCACGCGGATTCCGACCGGTGCGACGATCGATGCCACCGCGGCCGACGGCACGCCGGTGCGCTTCGACGTGGAATCCAAACTGCCCGTACCGATTCACGTGGGCGGTGGATACGGCGGCGACTCGGACTGGATCCATGGCATGTGGAAAGGCGACACGTTCACCGAGCGGCTCACCTACGACATGACCGACCCGGCGATCATCGGACGCGCCGGCTTCGGCGTCATCGACCACGTCGGACGCGCCTTGTGCACAGAAGGCAACGGCACCGCGGCCGAGGGTTGGGGCCTGTTCGAGCACGGCGCACTGGGCCGCCACGACCCGTCGGGCTTCGCGGACTGGCTCACCGTCGCGCCTTGACTGACGGCGAAATCCGACTTTTGCAGAGACCTTCTCGCACTTTGGCTGCAAAGGTCGGATTTCGTGTTTTTGGGATCGGTAGCGATGCCGCGGCGGCGGCCACGGTTACCTCCTAGGCCGACTGCGCGGACTTGACCGGCGCCCGGCCGAACACCATCGACTCCTCGATGCGGTCGAAGCGGTGGTCGATCGCGTCGAGCACATAGTTGTGCCGCACGTTCCAGGGCCGGTGCGTTCCGGACTTCGGCAGCGCGTGCAACGCGCGCTGAACGTAGCCGGCGTTGATGTTCCACGCCGGCTTCTCCGGCATCGGAACGTCGCCGAGGTGTGGATAGGCATGCGTGTAACCGTGAGAATCCATGTAGGCCAGCAGCTTTGCCACCGCACGGGCGGTCAGGTCGGCCCGCAGCGTCCACGACGCGTTGATGTAGCCGACGCACCATGCCGCATTCGGGACGTCCTCTAGCAGGTGCTCCTTGTAGACGAACCGGTCCTGCGGCTTGACCTCTGCGCCGTCGATGCTCAACGCGACACCGCCGAGCGCCTGCAACTGCAGTCCGGTGGCCGTGACGATGACATCGGCATCGATCCGCTCTCCGGAGCGCAACACGATGCCGTCGGTGTCCATGCGATCGATATGGTCCGTCACCATCTCGGCGCGGCCGTTGCCGACGGCGGTATAGATGTCGTCGTCGAGGATCAGACACATCCGCTGATCCCACGGGTTGTACCGCGGCTTGAAGTGCACGTCGACGGGATAGCCAGGGGGCAGAGCCTGTTTCGCCGCGTTCCGAAGCGACCATCGGACAAACCGCGGCGCCTTGCGCGACAGCACATAGAGCAGCACGGTCAAGGCGGTGTTGTACCACCGCACGACGCGATGTGCGGCGGAGAACGGCAACACCTTTCTAATCGCGTCAACGACTGGGTTTATCCGCGGCTTCGACAACAGGTATGTCGGGGAGCGCTGCAGCATCGTCACCTTGGCCGCCTTCTCGCTCAGCGATGGGATCATGCTGACCGCCGTTGCGCCGCTGCCGATCACCACCACCCTCTTACCGGCATAGTCCAGGGACTCCGGCCAGAACTGCGGATGGGCGACCTCTCCCTCGAATTGTTCGATGCCGGGAAACTCCGGCCGGTACGGCTCGTCGTAGCTGTAGTAGCCGGTGCCGAAGAACAGGAAGCGGCCGCGGTAGGTCTCCGGCACGCCGTCGACTGCGGCTTGCACCGTCCAGGTGTCGGTGGCCGAATCCCAGTCCGCCGACAGCACACGGGTGTTGAAGTGGATGTGTTCGTCGATGCCGTACTTGCGCGCGGTCTGCGTCAGGTATTCCCGGATGTCGGCTCCATCGGCGATGTTCTCCGGCCGCGTCCACGGCTCGAACGGGAAACTCAGGGTGAAGATGTCGCTGTCCGACCGGATGCCCGGATAGCGGAAGAGATCCCAGGTGCCACCGATCCGCTCCCGCCGCTCGAGAACGGTGTACGACAGCTTCGGATTCTTCTCGTGGATGCGGTAGGCCGCGCCGATCCCGGAGATTCCCGCGCCTACGATCAAGACGTCGGAGTAATGGGCCTCGGCCATCTAGACCTCCCTTGGTCCGCTTGGGTACCACGATATGTGGTCATCCTCACAGCGCGTCAACAACCTCGGCCAATGTCTCCGGCGCAATCGGGCCCGGCTGATAAAGGCAGACCTGGTCGGCGACGCCCGCCACCCGGTCGCGGATATGCGCCGCGACTTCGGCCGCGGTTCCGCATGCGGCGATCGTGTGCAACACGTCGTCATCGATGAGCTTGCCCATCTCCTCCCATCGGCCCTGTTTGGACAGCGCGTTGAGGTCGGGCTGCAGATCGCCCCAGCCGTGAATGTCCAGCACCGGGCGGTAGGCGGGGGTCGAACCATAGAACGCCAGCAGTCGGCGGGTAGCGGTGTGATCCTCGCCCACCGACACGATGATCTCCGGGATCACCGCGAAGTCCCCGGCAGCTTTGCCTGCGGCTTCAAGCCCTTCCCGCACGGCCGGCATCGTCACCTCATGCAGGAACCGCTTGTTGCCGAACGGCATGACCAGCAGGCCGTCGGCGTGCTCAGCGGTCGCGCGGGTGAGCCGCGGCCCGAGCGCGCCGACAAAGATCGGCGGCGGGCCGTACGGGTTGTCGCCGGGGACGAAGTTCGGCGTCATCAGCGTGTGGCGGTAGTACTCGCCGCGAAAGTCGAGCCGCTCGCCGGTGCGCCAGGATTCGAAGATCGCCCGCAGCGCCGCGATCATCTCGGTCATCCTGGCCACCGGCTTGTCGAACTGCGCACCGAACCGCTTCTCGATCTGCGTGCGGATCTGCGTGCCCAGCCCCAGTGCAAACCGGCCCTCGCTGAGTATCTGGTGGTCGATCGCCTGGTGGGCGAGGTGAATCGGGTTGCGCGGAAACGCGATTGCGACGTTGGTCATCAGGTCGAGGCCGCCGACCGTCGACGCCAGTGTTAGCGGTGCGAACACATCATGGGTTCCCTCGAAGGTGAAGACGCCGCTCGCGCCCGCTTCTCGGAGGGCCCGCGCCTGCTCGATCGCGGTAACTGGCCCGAACAGCGCTGTCATCACCTTCACAGCGTGAGAGCCTAGTTAGGTGACACACCCACGCAACGCCGATGTCGTCGTCGTCGGAGCGGGGTTCGCGGGGCTGTCAGCGGCGCGGGAACTGAGCCGGCTCGGCTACGACGTGGTCGTGCTGGAGGGCCGCGACCGGGTCGGCGGCAGGTCCTCGACGACGACGATCGCGGGCACCCCCATCGACCTCGGCGGCACGTTCGTCGGCCCGACGCAGGACGCCGTCATCGAACTGGCGTCCGAGTTGGGTTGCGAGAAGGTGCCGACCTACCGCCGCGGCAAGAACCTGATCCAGTGGCGCGGCCGGGTCCGCGCGTATCGCAGCACCACCCCGCGGCTGTCGATGATCGAGCTGTTCGACGTCTCCCGGATCCAGTGGCGATTCGAAAGAATCTGCCGACGGGTGTCCGTCGCGGAGCCGTGGGCGACTGCTATCGCCGAGAACCTCGACGAGCAATCCCTGGACAGGTGGCTGCGCTCGCTGCACGCCAGCGCGTCGACGCGCGATCTGATGGCGATCATGTCCAGGGTCACCTGGGGTTGTGAACCCGACCAGGTGTCGATGCTGCACGCCGTGCGCTACGTCAAGGCCGCAGGCGGGCTCGGGCGGATGCTCGACGTCGACGGCGGCGCACAGCAGGACCACTTCCCCGGCGGCACCCAGCAGATCGCCCAGCGGATCGCTGAGGAGCTGGGCACCCGCGTGCGGCTCAACACAATCGTCCGGCGCATCGAACGACATTCCGACGGCACGCTCACCGTCAGCGCCGACGACGGCGATGTCACCGCAAGGGCGGTCGTGGTCGCGATCCCGCCCGCTCACCGAGCGGCCATCGACTTCTCCCCCGCGCTGCCCGCCGAATACGAAAAGCTTGCACAGCACTGGCCACAGGGGAACCTGAGCAAGGCGTACGCCGCCTACGAGACGCCGTTCTGGCGCGCCAACGGGTGCTCCGGCGAGGCGCTGTCCGACGAGGGGCCGGTGTTCATCACGTTCGACGTCAGCCCCGACGACAAGGGTCCGGGCATCCTGCTGGGCTTCACCGACCCCCGCACATTCGACCCGTTGCCACCCACCGAGCGCCGCGAACGCGCACTGGCCGGGTTCGCGGCGCTGTTCGGCGACGCGGCGCTGCAGCCGATCGACTACATCGACCACTGTTGGGGGACAGAGGATTTCGCGCCGGGAGGACCGACAGCGGCGGTTCCTCCCGGGTCATGGACCACCTACGGGCCCTGGTTGCGCAAGCCGGTCGAGCGCGTCTTCTGGGCGGGCACCGAAACCGCCGACGAGTGGACGGGGTTCCTCGACGGCGCCGTCCGCTCTGGGCACCGGGCCGCCGCCGAGGTGCACAAGGCGCTGTCCGGCTAGGACGTCGCGCGCTCCGGCTCGCTGACCGACTCGATCAGCCAGCGCAGCCGCCTGTTCACCTCGTCGGGGCGCTCGAGGATCGCGCAGTGGCCGCCGGACAGCTCGACGAACTGCGCCAGGTTGGGCGCCATCCTCGCGATGTAACGCGATGACACCATCGGCAGTGCCACGGGCGCCGGTAGTCCCTGGCGAGGTCGGTGATCTGGTACGCCCACACCCGGATCGCGCAGGTGATGCCGTGGGCCAGCACGATCGGATAGCCGTCCTCGGGACCGAAGACCTCGGCGTGCAGGCGGGTGCCGTCGAGGGCACGGACCGCGACCGTCTGCGAAGGAGGCAGTGCGTCGCCGGGGGCAGATCGCCTCGCGCCCCTGTCGAGCCGCTGACCCCGCGCCCTCGCAGGCATGTTAAATGGTGCGATGCGCGCAATTCAGATACCCCGGCTCGACGGCCCGCAAGCCGCGCAGCTCGTTGAGCTGGACGAGCCCACCGACGAGGACGCCGTCATCGTCGAAGTCCACGCCGCAGGCGTGGCATTTCCCGACGCACTGCAATCCCGCGGGCTCTATCAGTACAAGGCCGAGCTGCCGTTCGTGCCGGGTGCCGAGATCGCCGGCGTGGTACGCAGCGCACCGGCAGGCAGCGGCGTCGAGAAGGGCGATCGCATCGCCGGGCTGACGATGCTCAACGGTGCTATGGCCGAAGTGGTTGCGCTGCAACCGGACAGAGTGTTCAAACTGCCTGACAACGTGTCCTTCGAGGCCGGTGCGGGCATACTCTTCAACGACCTCACCATGCATCACGCGCTGCGCACCCGCGGGCGTCTGGCCGACGGCGAAACTGTCCTCGTCCACGGCGCAGCGGGCGGAATCGGCACGTCCACGCTGCGATTGGCGCCGGCGTGGGGTGCCTCGCGCACCATCGCGGTCGTCGGGACCGAGGACAAGATCGAGATCGCCAAATCCGCGGGAGCATCTGATGTCGTCCTTGCCGACGGGTTCAAGGACTCGGTGATGAGCCTGACCGACGGCAAAGGCGTCGACATCGTCGTCGATCCGGTCGGCGGCGACCGGTTCACCGATTCACTGCGCTGCCTCGCGCCAGGTGGCCGGCTTCTGGTGATCGGGTTCACCGGCGGAGACATTCCCACGGTGAAGGTGAACCGGCTGCTGCTGAACAACGTTGACGCGGTCGGCGTCGGCTGGGGCGCATGGACCTTCACCCATCCGAACTACCTCCGCGAACAGTGGGCCGAGCTCGAACCGCTGCTGGCCTCGGGTGCGGTGTCGGCGCCGCAACCGGAGATCTACCCGCTGGAACGGGCGGGCGAGGCTATCGCGTCGCTGGAGAATCGCAGCGCCAAGGGCAAAGTCGTCGTCACACTTCGGTGAGGCTGCTCCCACGACGTCGGGATGTTCCCGTCGGAAAATTCGATGTGGAGACGCCGCGCTGGACCGACGTCGATGCCGGTGGCTCAGTCGACCGCGACGAGTTGACGCTCTCCACGTACAACATCTGGAACGACGACAGTCACGCCGAACAGCGTTATCTCGCCATCGCGGAACTACTTTCGCGACGCGCACCCGACATCATGGTGTTCCAGGAGGTCACGCCGACGGCGCTCGATGCGTTCTTAAAGCAGGCGTGGATCCGCGAGACGTATCTGCGCGCCGCGGTGGTCGGTGCAGATGCAGGCGATTACGGAATGCTGATGCTGTCCCGGCTGCCCGTTTCAAGCGTCACATACACCCGACTGCCGACGCGCCAATCGCGCGGCTTCCTGCGGGCGGACCTCGCCATCAACGGTGCTCGGACCGTCGTCTGCTGCCTACACCTCGACAGCGGAAAGTCCTCGCGACGCCTACGGCGGTGGCAACTGCGCAGAATATTTCGTGCACTCGAGTCAGTGGAAGACGCTGTGCTGCTTGGTGATTTCAACATGCGGGAGTGTGAGAATGCCGCCATCGCTGCTCCCTATCGCGACGTCTGGCCCGTGTTGAGGCCCGGCGAGGACGGTTTCACCGAGGACACGTCCATCAACCTCATGCGCTACGACATGAAGGACAAGCACAGGCATGTGCGATTCGACCGCATCCTGCTCAAGGGCGCTCACTGGGCCGCAATCGACATCGAGCTACTCGGTCAGGAGCCGATCGATGCGGAACTCCCCCGCGTGTTTCCGTCGGACCACTTCGGTGTGGAATGCCGACTCAGATGCCGTACTCCATCGGCCGACCGGCCGGTCCCGTAGCGGACTGCTCGGCGACGGCGGTGGCGACCACCGCGTCACCCCGGCGGGTGCCGACGATCGTCACCTCATCATTGACGGTGAAGGCGGCTGCGGCAGTAGGGGTTTGACTACCGCTGTCCGTAATCGCAGTGGTGCTGGGTGTGATTCTGTAAGTCTGGGTCAGGCCGTTCGGACTTTGCGCCGTCAGCGAATCCGCAGTGACGGCAATGAGTTTGCCCTGTTGGGTAAGTGGCTGCTCGGCTGTCTGCGGCGCAGACTGCGTGGCGGCGGTTGACGGCTCGGGCGCCACCAGCTCGACGATCGCGGCGGCGAGCACGCTCGACACGCCGACCGACGCGGCGATCGACGCGATTACAACATTGGACTTCGACGCTCTCGCGCGATGTCTTCCACTCATGACCTTTCCCCGGACTCGACGATGGCTGTCGCTGTAACCGGAGTTACCCCAGCAAAGCCACGGCGAAACGCCCCCGGTTGCCGACGTCACAAATAGGGGTCTGACCAGGCACTGATGATCCGCGCCGCGCGCGCCGCCTGGTTCTTTCCGGTCAGGAGGTGATCGGCGCCCTCGAGCGAGACGAAGCTGCGGGGGTGGCGTGCGGCGCGGAAGATCTCGCTCGCGTTGGCGATGCCGACGGTGTTGTCGGTGGGCGAATGCATCACCAACAGTGCCCGGCGCAAGGTGCGGATGTGCTCGCGGAGATCCGCCTTGCGGACATCTTCGATGAAGTGCCGCTTCAGTGTCAGCGCCTTGCCGCCTGCCAGGAACGGCGCCTCGCCCTCTGCCTCGATGCGTGCAATCAGCGCGTCGTAATTGTGTTCGACGTGGCCCGGCTCGTATGGCGCCCCGATGCTGGCCACCGCCGCGACCGTCGGACAGTCGTGGGCTGCGGCGATCACAGCCGACCCGCCGAACGAGTGCCCGACCAGCAGGTGGATCTC
>JBKPSU010000005.1:0-38272 GCA_046735135.1 Actinomycetota bacterium | reverse complement strand
GCTGCGGCGATCACAGCCGACCCGCCGAACGAGTGCCCGACCAGCAGGTGGATCTCCCGGCCCGAGTCGTTCATGAATTCGACTGCCGCAGCCGTGTCGGCGACCTTGTGAGAGAACGACCCGTCGCCCCAGTCTCCTTCGGAGTCTCCGAGGCCGAGATTGTCGAAGCGCAGCATGCCGATGCCCTCGCTTGCGAGCTGCTTGCAGATCCGGTTCGCTGCCGGGCTGTCCTTGCCGAGCGTGAAGCCGTGAGCGAGCACGCCCCATCCACGCACCTCGCCTTCGGGAAGGTCGATCAGACCCGCCAGCGCTGGCCCAGTGGTGCTGGAGAACCTGACGCGTTCGGCCACGCTCGGCTAGCCGACCAGCTCGGGGTGGAACTTGGCCACCATCCGGCGCATGCCGTCCTGCCAGTCGACGCCTGTGCCGCCGATGAGCTCGCGCATCCGCGTCGGGTCCGTCGGATTGCCGCGCAGCGCCTCCGGGCTCTGCTCGAAGATGGGTTCCTTGCCCACCAGTGAGCCGATGTAGGTGCACCAGTCCTGAAGGCTGACGGCTTGGTCACCGCACCAGTTGAGGGTGGTGGCGGGGACCGACGCGGCCTCGAGCAGCTTCGGGAGCATGGCGATGATGTCGTCCTCGTGGATCGGGTTGTAGAGCGCAGGGCCGCCGTGCGGCACCGGGATCGGGATGCCGCCCAGCATCATCTCCATGTGGAAGAACGGCCACCCGCCGTTGTCGCCGTATGGCACGTTGCGGCGCGCGATGACGGCAGGCACGTCGAGCGCGCGCGACATCGTCCGCACCACGACCTCCCCCGCGATCTTGGAGATGGAATACGTTGGGAACAAACGCTTGTGGTTGTCGCCAAGGGCGGAACGCTCGGTCCGGGGTTCGTCGCCGGGCGGGTCGTAGACGGCCGCAGAGGAGCAGTGCAGAAACGCTTTCATGCCACGGCAGTGGGCCATCAGCAAGCCGGCCGACTCGGCGTTGGCCCCGAGATCCTTGTCCCATCTGCCGCTCTTGGCCACCGCGAGGTTGAGGACATAGTCGAAGTCGGTCGGGATCGATGCGAAGTCGCCTGACGCGAGGTTGACGGTTTCGCACCGCACCCCCGCCTTCTCGAGGCTCTCGCGCGCGGCCGCGTCGGTGAAGCGGGCGATGCCCCACACTTCGTTGTCGGCCGCGAGGGCACGGGCGATAGGAGCAGCGACCTGGCCGGTCGGACCGGTGATGAGGACCTTGGATCCGCGCATGCGCTGATCGTATGGAAAGTTACCGTCCGCCTGCATGCCGGTTCAGGAAGTCCACGACGGCCTCGGCGAAGAGATCGTTGCGATCGCCCGCCACCATGTGGCCCGCGCCTTCGACGTCGACGAACTCGATCTGGGGGAATCGGGCGAGGAACTCGTCGGCACGGTCCTGGCTGACCAGGTCGCTGACCTGGCCGCGGACGAGAAGCATCGGCACGTCGTCGGCGAGGATCGCCTCGATGGCCTTGTGCATACGGTCCGGGTCGGTCACCTCGATGGGTGGATTGGCGGCGGTGCCGTCGATGAATTGCGGATCCCAGTGCCAGTACCACCGCTCACCGCGGCGACGCAGGTTCGCCCGCAAGCCGTTCAGATCGCTCGGCCGGGGACGATGCGGGTTGTATTCGGCGATCATGTCGGCCACTTCGTCCAGCGACGCGAAGCCCTCGACCATCCGGTCGGACATGAAGTCGTGGATTCTCGCCGCCCCGGACGGATTCATGCTCGGCACGATGTCGACGAGCACAACGGCGCCGGCGATGCCGGGAGAAACCTCGCCGGCGAGCAACATCGACGTGAAACCGCCGAGAGATGCGCCCACGAGAACGGGGTTCGGCGGCAGCTGCGCGAGCACCTGGCGGACGTCTTCGGCGAACGTGATGACCCGGTAGTCACCATCACTCGACCAGTCGGACTCGCCGTGGCCCCGGAAGTCAACGGTGATGGCCTGCCAGCCGCGCCGGGCCACGGCTGCCGCCGCCCGGGCCCATGACCGCCGGGTCTGCCCGCCGCCGTGCAGAAACACAACGGCGCGTGCCTGCGGATCGCCGACCCGGTCCGACACGACGCGAACGCCGCCGGGCATTTCCGTCACGAAGGGCTCCGGTGCTGTCGTCACCTTGGGATCGTATGGGGTGGGGATGTCACGGCCTGCGATCCCTGCGACTACATGAGGTAGTAGCTGGTCCTGGGATGGACGGAGCGGCCATCGCGTGTGAAACGGGCTCCACAGTATGCCGCCCGACCCTGGTCAGACGTCGGGCCTGTCCGAGCATCAGCCATGCCCCGCGCCGAAGGTACACGCCCACAACGGTTCTCAGCATCATCGTCATCAGCCTGTTCCTCATGCAGTTCATTGCTACCGGTGTGCTGTTGATCGTGAACTTTTTTGTTTGGCCCCCGTGCCCGCGGGAACACTGCGGCGACACCCGTCATCGACTAGAAGGAGTAGGAATGGCTGAAAACAGCGGACCCCAGGAAGGCATCAAGGGCGCCGTCGAGGATGTGAAGGGCAAGGCCAAGGAGGCCGCAGGCACGGTGACCGGACGCGACGACCTCACCGAAGAGGGCAAGGCACAGCAGGACAAGGCTGACGCTCAAAAGGATGCGGCGAAGAAGGAAGCCGAAGCCGACTCCGCGCGCGCCGGGGCAAAGGCTGCCGAGAAGCGCGAGCAGGCAAACCAGTAGCCAGGTGACGAAGGCAGGGTCCGACGGGGTGGTCGGACCCTGCCTCCTGCCATGACCAACGACCAGCCCGCGCTGCGCCGCGATCTTCTGCAGGAGCTGCTGTGGACCAGCGGTCCCTGCGGGCAAGAAGAGGCAGTACGCGACATCTGCCGCCGGGAACTCGAGAACCACGTCGACGAGATGTGGGTCGACGATGCCGGCAACCTGGTCGGGGTGATCCGCGGCGAACAAACGACCGACAACGCGGCCACGCGGCTGATGGCGCACATGGACGAGCTGTCGATGCTCGTCAAACGAGTGGAATCCGACGGCACGCTGAATATGACGCAGCTGGGAACGATGTATCCAGGAAACTTCGGACTCGGCCCCGTTTCTGTGCTCGGCGATCGCGAGCGCCTGGTCGGGGTGTTGTCGCTCGGCTCGGAGCACACCACCAAGGAAAGCGCCAAGATCTGGCAGACCAAGCCGGACGGCGGCGACCAGGCCATGGACTGGACCCATGTCTATGTCTTCACCGGCCGCACTCCCGACGAGTTGGCGGCGGCGGGCATCCATATCGGCACCCGCGTATGCGTCGAACGAAGCAAGCGGACCCTTGTCGAATTCGGTGATTACCTCGGGTGCTATTTCATGGACGACCGCGCACCGGTGGCTGCGCTTCTCGAAGTCGCGCGGGTACTGAGCACTCGTCAGCAACGCCCGGCGGACGACGTCTACGTCGTCTTCACCACCAGCGAGGAGGTCGGTGGCATCGGCGGTACCTACGCCAGCCGAACCTTGCCCGGCGACCTGACGATCGCGCTCGAGGTGGGCCCGACGGAGGCGGAGTATGCGACCACGGTCAGCGGAGGGCCGATCGTTGCATACAGCGACGCGTTGTGCACGTACGACAAGGACGTAGCCGACCGGTTGATCAATATCGCCGACGAACTCGGAATGTTGCCTCAAAGAGCCGTGTTGGGCGCGTTCGAATCAGATGCTTCCCACTCGAAGGCCAATGGCTTATCGGCACGGGCGGGCCTGCTCTGCCTGCCGACGCTGAGCACGCACGGCTATGAAGTCATCCACCGCGAAGCCATCCCGGCCATGGCGAGCGTCCTTGTCGAGTTTCTGCTCGGCACCGATTGACCGCCTCGCGGCGGGTGTCCGCCAGCAAACACCGCGCTCCAACGGAATCCGTCGTGGCGGGGCAACGAGCGGCCTTACCTGAAAGCCGTTATTGACAGGCAGATGGCCGAAAAGCGAAGTACCGCAATGGATTCATAAGAGATTAGTGAGCATCGTCACACAATGCGGAATTCGTAGTACAGTCTACGGGAGGTTGAGCTTACAGCCGGTTGCGGCGCGAGGATGCGCCGCAAGTCCGGCCTTCAGACTGCAGGGCCTTCGAGTCCTAGCTCGAGCGTCTTGGCGCGCTGGGGAGGAGTTCACCGTGCCCACTGGGAGCACAGTTCAACTACATGACGTAAATTTGCCCCCCGCCCACGAGGTGCAGCGGTGCGGCCGGGCCCTGTTGACCGCCGAGGACCTGCCCACCGGGCGCGTGCTCGTCAGTGTCAGGGGTGAGGTCGACGCGACGAATCGTCAGGAGTTCGGCCGGTTCATCCAGCGCCACACCCGCGTCTCCAAGCAGCTCGTCCTCGATCTGTCGGGCGTCGACTTTTTCGGCAGCCAGGGTTTCACCGCCCTGTACTACGTCAATGTGCAGTGCGCACGGCGCGACGTGGACTGGCTGATCGTCGGTGGCCGGGCAGTCACGCGCATTCTGCGTGTCTGCGATCCGGATGCGGAGCTACCCCTTGTCGGCGACATCGGCTCGGCGCTGAGCCGGCTCGATCACGTCGCCAAGTGCAGGCACGCTGTGGCCTGGGGCGAGGGATAGCCAGGTCTGCCCAGCCGCATAGGCGGCCCAAATGATGGAGCCGGTGCCCTCAGTGGGTCACCGGCTCCTGTTGCTTGGTTGATCGCGTCAGCGCTCGTCGGACTCGTGCCGCTGGGCGATGGCCAGCAGTTCTTCGCGAACGGTCGAACTCGGCATTGCGTTGATCCGTGCGTAGAGGCGCCGCCGACCACGGGCGCGCTTCGCGTCTGCGCGGAACTGCGCGAATGACATTCCTCTCAACTCCTTATTATGTTGCCCCGGGTCGCGGGGCTCGTTTGCTGTCGGCATCCACTTGCGAGGATCGCCCACTAGTGGAACGCACTGATCGTTGTTGTTAGTTCTGAGTAAATCAACTTTTGCGAGGTGATCTTGGCTACACAGGCCGGATCGGTACTGTTTGCTGTGACGGGCATCACCTGAGTCGTTGACCGAAAGGCGGCATCGTGGACATCTTCGCGGAATGGCACGGCGGCGCGACAAAGTTGCGATGGCGGTCAACGACCGAGGCCAACGACGACGCCGAAGTCGACGTTTTCACGCGCCGCGCGGGCACGCCAGGGGCGCCGGCCCTGGTCTGCGTGCACGGCTTCCCCACGTCCAGCATCGACTTTTACGCACTCACACAGGAGTTGAGCGCGGAGTTCGACATCTTTGTCCTGGACTTTCCCGGCTACGGCCTGTCCGACAAGCCGCCGGAGCCCTATGTCTACTCGCTCTACGACGACGCGCGTCTACTGGTGCACGCGATCACCGAGGTCTGGCGCCTCGCCGACTACAGGATGATCACCCACGATCGCGGCAGCAGCGTGGGGATGATCGCCCTGGACATGCTCTCGGCACAGCATCCGGCAGCCGTGCCTATCGACGTCGTCATGACCAACGCCAACATCTATCTACCGCTGGCCAACCTCACCGCATTCCAGACCGCACTGCTCGACGGCGCAACCGGTCGCGCGACGGCGGCGGCCACCACACCGGAGTTACTGGCGGCCGGCCTCGGGGCGAGCACCTTCATGCCGCGACGCGACCTGGCTGACCCGGAAATCGCGGCGCTGGCGAAGTGCTTCGCACACAACGATGGAATCCAGGTGCTACCGGACACCATTCAGTACCTGCACGAGCGCGCGGCAGACGAAACCCGTTGGCTTGAAACACTTTCCGCCAGCGACATCAACGTGACGCTAGTGTGGGGACTGCACGACAACGTCTCCCCGGTGCGCGTCCCCAACTACGTGTGGCACACCTATCTGAAGAAGAAGCCCGGCAGAAACCGCTACTGGGTGCTGCCGACGGCCGACCACTACCTGCAGTGCGACGCCCCTGGGCAGTTGGCGCAGATCATCCGCCTGACGTCCGAAGGCTCCGATATCGCGCTGCAGACACTGGGCGACCAGCCCGATGGCGCAGTGCTGGTCGACCAGAGCTAGCGAGCCCGATCGTTTCAGATCCGGTGTCGGATTCGGAGCGCCGCGTTCGTCTAGCTGGTGAGAGGAAATTGTTCTGCGATGACTGAAATAGCCCGACTGCACCGAGAGCTCGTCGACCGCATCGTCGGCGGTGACGCGCGGGCGTCCCGCGAACTGCGATTGGCCGCGTTCGACAACGCCGGTCTGGATGAGCCGATGGCCACACTGATCGACAAGGTCGCCCATCACTCGTATCAGGTGACAGACGACGACGTCGCCGCTGTCCGTACGGCAGGACTCAGCGAGGACCAGATCTTCGAGACCATGGTGTGCGCCGCCGTCGGAGCCGCGGACCGCCAGTACAAGAGCGCATTCGCCGCATTCGCCGAGGCCACAGGGGGTCGGCGATGAGGCTCGACGTCCTCGACCGTGGTCATCCGCTGTCCACCAAGGCGCTCTTCGGTGTGATCCGGGTGATGTCGCGCCAGCCGGTCGTCGACGCCGTCAAGCTGGCGTTCTACCGGAAGGACTTCTACGGCGCCGGGGATCTGACCCACGAAGCGATGCGCGGGCCGTCGGCATGGTCGGTCGGCGACCGCGAGCTGATGGGCGCGGTTGTCGCGCAGGCCAACGAGTGCCCGTTCTGTATCGCCGCCCACTCCGCCACGTCGGGCATGTGGTACGGCGATGACGCGAAAGTCGCTGCCACCCTTGCCGATTTGGATACCGCGCCGATCGAGGAGCCACTCCGGGCGACACTGCGCATGCTCGGCAAGCTCAGCCGTGAGCAGAGCATCAACGCCGACGACGTACGGGACGTGCTGAACGCGGGCGTGACCCCTGCGCAGATCGAAGACGCCCTCGCTGTGTCGCTGGCCTTCAACATCACCACCCGGCTGGCCAACGCTTTCGACTTCACAGTCGCAGGGCCCGCCGCGATGGCCGCCGGTGCCAAGCATCTGCTGAAGCGCGGCTACCGTTGATCGATGCTTCGAAACACGCTTATGGCGGCCGGGGCGGCATTTGCGCTGGTGGCCTTCGGCCTTGGTGCGGCCGGTCCCGCAATGGCCGACCAGGACGACACCGCAGAGGGCGGCCTTTCCAACGGTCAGCGGCTCAGCCCGTTCGACCTGTCCAGCCCCGCTGTGAACCGACTGGACCCCGCGCTGCTTGACGCCATCGATCGGGCGGCCAACGCCGCGGCCGGCGAAGGCATCACCATCGGGCTCTCGTCCGGATGGCGGTCACCCGAGTTCCAGCAGCGCCTGTTCGACGACGCCGTCGCCCAATACGGCAGCGCCGACACCGCCAGCCAGTACGTGGCGTCGCCGCAGGTGTCCAAGCATGTCATCGGCAAGGCTGTCGATGTCGGACCCATCGACGCCGACAACTGGCTCATTCGCAACGGCCAGGCGTTCGGGCTGTGTCAGATCTACGCGAACGAGATCTGGCATTTCGAGCTGGCCTCCGACTACGGGGGCGTGTGCCCGCCGCTACGGCCGAACGCCGCGGGATGACGCTCACAACCTGATTGCCAGGTAGCGATGCCAGGCTGTCGGAGTGCGTCGGCTCCTGATCCCGGCGGTCTGCGCCGTCGTCGTCGCCGCTGGCTGCAGCACGCCCAGCCACGCACCCATGCTCCCGCCGATGGGCTGGAACTCCTGGAACTCGGGAATCACGCTCACCGAGCAGACGGTGCGGCAAACCATCGACGCCATGGTGTCCTCGGGCCTGCGGGATGCCGGCTACCGCTACGTCAACCTCGACGCGGGCTGGGCCGCCCCCACCCGCGACCACAACGGCAACCTGCAGGCGGATCCCGGACGCTTCCCGCACGGGATCGCCGCGCTGGCCGGCTACGCGCACGACCGCAACATGTACCTGGGCATTTACCACAGCCCCTTCAACGAAGGCTGCGGTCAGGATCCGCGCATCGCAGGAGCAGGCCACGAACGCGCCGATGCGAAGGTGTTCGCCGACTGGGGTGTCGACTACCTGAAATACGACTGGTGTCGATCCGACGCGACCCACGACCAGCAGGTGCGTTACTTCGCCGCCATGCGGGACGCGTTGCGCGCCACCGGCCGTCGCATCTTCTACAGCGTCAATCCGAACAGCTCGAACGACCCCGGCGCCGGAGCAAGGTACGACTGGTCGAAGATCGCCGATATGAACCGCAACTCGGTCGACCTGGTCCCCACCTGGGGCGACGACGGCCTGTGGTCCCGAGGACTGGCCGGTGTGCTCGAGGGTGCCGGCGTCTCAATCGCATTGGCCCACAAGAGCAATCCGAGTCATATCAACGATCCCGACATGATGGTGGTCGGGCTCGGCTGGGACGAGTTCGTTCGCACCCACCCGACGATGTCGCTCGGACCGACGCAGCCCGATCTCAACGACACCGAACAGCGGGCGCATTTCTCG
This sequence comes from Actinomycetota bacterium, assembly GCA_046735135.1. Taxonomy (GTDB): domain Bacteria; phylum Actinomycetota; class Actinomycetes; order Mycobacteriales; family Mycobacteriaceae; genus Mycobacterium. The sequence goes on along the minus strand of JBKPSU010000005.1, from coordinate 29,840 downwards.
CTCTGGGCGATGTTGGCGGCGCCACTGCTCGCGGGTAACGACGTGCGGGCGATGAACCCGCAGACCCTGGCCATCCTCACCAACCGCGATGTGATCGCCGTTGACCAGGATCCGCTGGTGGCGCAGGGCTTTCCGCTGGACAGCGATCCACGTGTGTGGGTCAAGCCGCTCGCCGACGGTGCGGTTGCCGTCGCGTTGACCAACACAGGCACCACTCCCGGCCTGGTCGGCACGACGGCCGCCGCGGTGGGACTGCCGACCGGCGACTGCTACCGCGTGCGCGACCTCTGGGCACACACCCAAAGCGACACCACGGCAGCAGTCGGACCGGTCCAAGTCCCGCCGCACGGCGTGGCAATGTTGCGGGTCAGCCCCTGCGGGTGACCAGAAACACCCGTCCGGACGGCGATTCACAGGCTCATTCCAAGTTGGACATAGCCCGCACATCAATTGGAATGTCCCAATGGTTGCCATGACTTCGACCCTGGAGGTACCCGCGGCCGCCGGCGCGGCGCCCGAATCCCCTGCTGGCTCTCGACGTCGGCTGCGTCGACCGACGCGCCATCATGTTCTGTTGGGTGTGTTGGTGATCGCGACAGCGGTCACCTACCTGTGGAACATCACGGTCAACGGCATGGGCAACCAGTTCTACGCGGGCGCCGCGCAAGCGGGCTCGAAGAACTGGGAGGCGCTGCTGTTCGGATCGGTTGATCCGGACAACTTCATCACCGTGGACAAGCCGCCGGTTTCGCAGTGGGTGATGGGGCTGTCGGGTCAGATCTTCGGCTTCAGCAGTGCGAGCATGCTGGTGCCCGAAGCGCTGATGGCCGTCGCCTCGGTGGCGCTGCTCTACGGGGCGGTTCGTCGTATCGCCGGCCCGAACGCCGGTCTCATCGCGGGCACGTTGTTCGCGCTGACCCCGATCGTGGCGCTGATGTTCAGGTACAACAATCCCGACGCCGTGATGGTGCTGCTCATGATGGCCAGCGCCTACTGCACCGTGCGGGCATTGGATAAGGCCAGTGCTTACTGGCTCGCTATGGCCGGTGCGGCATTGGGTTTCGCCTTTCTGGCCAAGATGTTGGAGGGGCTGATGGTGGCACCGGCCATCGGGCTCGCCTACGTGATCGTGGCACCGACGACGGTGCGCTGGCGGCTCGTGCACGTTGCCGGTGCAGTGCTGGCATGCCTGATATCGGCGGGCTGGTTCGTCGTGCTGACGCTGTTGTGGCCGGCGTCTTCGCGGCCGTATCTCGCGGGTTCGACCGACAACAACTTCATGAACCTTGTTCTCGGCTACAACGGCCTTGCGCGGGTACTCGGCCGAAACCACGGCGGCGCGTTCATGTTCGGCCCGTCGATCGGTTCCGCATTGGGATCGAACCCTCGGATGTCGTCGGCGCACCACGGCGGGTTCAACCCGTTCGGCGGGGCCGACCCGGGCATCACGCGGCTGTTCTCGGGAGAGTTCGGCTTCGAGATCGGCTGGCTGCTCCCGGCCGCGCTGCTCGCGCTTGTGGTGGTCCTGGTCGTGCGCCGACGGGCCCCGCGCACCGATCTCGTCCGCGGCGGCGCCATCCTGTTCGGCGGTTGGTTGCTGATCGACGGACTGGTGCTCAGCTACATGAAGGGCATGGCCCATCCCTACTACTGCCTTTCGGTGGCGCCCGCATTGGCGGGGCTGGTTGCCATCGGTGGCAGTGAGGCGTGGCGCGCGCGCCACACGATATTCGGCCGAAGCGCCTTGGCCGCAATGATTCTCGCCACGGGCGGGTGGAGCTGGTGGCTGCTCGGACGCAATGCGGACTGGATGCCGGTATTGCGGTGGGTGATCCTCGCGCTGACGATCGCCGCGGCTATCGCGATGCTGGTGGTGTTGGGCTCGCCGAGCCGCAGGCGGCTGGCGGTCGCATCGCTCGCCGTCGGCGTCGTCGTCGCCGGTGCGGGATCGGCGTCCTACACATTCGCCACGATCGGCCAGTCACACGAGGGCGGAGGTGCGCGGGTGGGCCCAGCCGTCGCGGACGGCAACGGGTTTGGCGGTGGCTGGAACGACGACACGGACAACGCGCAGCTCGACTCGCTGCTCGAGGCCACTGACACCCAATGGTCGGCGGCGATCAACGGATCGTCGGCGGCCGCAACCCTCGAGCTGTCCACCAACACCGCCGTGATGGCGATCGGCGGATTCTCGGGCTCCGATCCGGTTCCCTCGCTCAGCGAGTTTCAGGCCGACGTAGCCAACCATCGGATCGGCTACTACATCGCGCCCGATCCGACGCATGGCCCCGGCCGTGGTCGCCAGCACACCGACATCACCCGATGGGTCGAGGCGAACTTCGTGCCCGTCAAGGCCGGCTCCGACACTGTGTACGACCTCTCATCGCCGCTGCATGGCTAGGAGGTGCGACTAGCAATGCACGTCGAAACACCATCCACGCCCGCACGATTTCATGGACCGACACCGTGTACGACCTCAGCGCCAGTCTCGGAAGGCGTTCATGAGCCGACTGCGAAACTTTGGATCGAGCTCGTCGAGGGAGACCTTGCCGATGGTGTCCACGGTGCTGCGGAACTGCTGGAGGTAGCTCTTACAACCCTCGCACTCGAGCAGGTGGGAGTCGAATCGCGCGCGATCCTCCAAATCGAGCGAGCCGTCAAGGTATGCCGTGACGAGCTCGACGAGTTCGTTGCAGTCCATCGATTCGATACTCATATCGTTTCCTTCAGATAGTCCTCGAAGGCCTGCCTCACGGCTGCGCGGCCACGATGAAGGAGGACGCGTTGGTTGGCAACGCTGATGTCGAGCAGATCGCAGACCTCCGATGAATCCAGCCCCAGCATGTCGCGCATCGTCACCACCAAGCGTTGCCGCTCGGGCAGTTTGTCCAGTTCGCGTCGCGCCAAGGTGATCAGTTCGTCGCCGAGAACCGATCCCTCAGGCGTGTCGGGGAACGGGGACGGCACCTGGTCAGGTCTCCAGTGTCCTGGATAGGGATCATCGGAATCGCGGAAGCGTGCGGGGTCGACAGTGCCGCCGGTGAACGCGAGCACTGCGACGTCGGCATCGCGACGCTCGCGCATACCCCTGCGCTTGGCGATGTTGATCAGGATTGTGAAAAGCCAAGTGCGCAAGGAGGATCGGCCCTCGAACGAGCCGATCCCCTTGACCACCGCGATCCAGGTCTCCTGTACGACCTCCTCGGCGAGTTCGCGGCTGGGTACGTAGCCGCGTGCCACGTGCAGCATCGCGGGTGTATGAAGGTCGACGAGTCCTGCGAACGCCGACTCATCGCGGTCCCTGAGGGCCTCGATGAGTCCTGCTTCATCGCCGGCTGTCGTGGTCATGGCCAGCAGCATCGTATCTGCCCATCAGGCACTATCGCCGCGCCGCGCAGCGTTCAGCGCATCCGCCAGCGTCCACACCGCGATGCCGAGGAGCGCAACATCCTTGATCAGAAACTCTCCGGTCATCGAGAGCAGCGGGAAGCCGCCCGCGGACTCTTCGCCGACGCCGGGCGTGGTGAACATGAAGCTGATGGTCGCCACAAAAAGCCCGACTGCGATCACGCTGCCGACTGCCGACAACCTCGGCCACCAGGGCTTCACAGCGAGCAGCACCGCGGCGGACACCTCGACGATGCCGAGCAGCGTTGAGAAGGTGGTCACCGACATCACGTCGTAGAGCCAGCTCATGAACGGGCTGTTGGCGACGAGCGGCTGAATACCCTGCGCCTCATACGAGGTGAACTTGAGCAGTCCGATCCATCCGATCACCACGGCCAAGCCGTAACGGGCGAGCACGCCGCCGACTCGTATGAGACGAACTTCCCGTGAGGAGGCGTCGCTGACGAGGGTTGTGTTGACTGCGGCCATGACATTCCCTTCCAGGTTCGAGCGGCGGTCTGCCCGCCGACGGTTACCTAGGTGAGTGCCGAGTCACGGCCACAGCGTTACAGCCGGCGATCTCCTCACGCCACGTAACGGAAGCGCGGGCCCGCGAACTGCCCCGCGAATGGGCCGGCCGTGAGCTGCACCTTCAGCAGAGTCGTGATGGCTTCCTCCAGGTCGGACATCGCCCCAACGGCGTCGCCCAGTGCGTTGGAATCCCCGTTGAAGGCGCGTTGCAGTGCGCGCAGCATGTCGGAATACAACACATCGGCCTTTGTCGACAGTTCCTCGGCATGCGCATCGGCGGCATCGTATGTTACCAGCGGTGGGTCGTCGATCATCGCGATGACGTCGGCGGTGTCGTCGATCGTGATCGGCTGGTCGGGATCGAAGCTGACCGTGAATTCCGACGAGTCGTCGTGCACGATGCGCATGCCTTTGGAGAACTGCTGGAATGAGTAGAAATGCGCAACATCCTTCTGCAGGTCCAGCGGCAACTTCGAGGTGCCCTCACCCTGCTCGACGATCGTTTCTATCGCCGTGAGCGCGTCTTTCACATCGGTGACGGGGAACGCGCCGAGCACGCCGCTGACCTGCAGGTCAGCATGGCCGGTGAACAGTTCGGGATGGCCGTCGATCCGCGCCGCGATACCGGCATAGAACTGGCCGATGGTGATGGGCTCCGCGGCCGCCGCCGCGTGTCGCCGGTCAGGGATAGGAAGGACCTTCAGGGGCTTCTCGATCTCCATGAAGGTGTGTTCGACCAGCGCCTTTGAAAAACGCCGCAACCCGACCTCGAGGTCGCCGGCGACGCCCATCGGCAGGGTTCCCGGATAGGTCGGGACGAAGCTGGCGTCCGCGATCTTCGGTTGGCCCCCAACGGCATTGAGGATGTTGCACGCCAAAGTCATGTGCAGCATCTCCTCCTTGATCACTTCGGTGATCTCGCTCTTGGCGTACTCCACCGACTCGGACGTGCCGCTGAGCGTGAGCAGCGCCGTGAGGTACGGCGGGATCGTCGCGTGCTCCAGGGCAATCGCGTTCTGCAGCGCCGCGCGCAGATCGTCGTCGGTCTCCATCGGTTGTGGGTTGAGGCGCGGGGGCATCGGTTTCTCCCTTCCTGGGTTGGGTGGCCGGGGTAAAGCTTGCGCCGGATCGCGAGCCAGGTATTGAGTAATCGGGTACTCGACTTCCGTCCACGGCTGGTCCGTTCGTTGCGGTGGCGTGAACAGCTCGCAGAAGCTACACGGTCAGCGATATCGCTGACCAGTAATTCGAGTAGTGACTTACGCATGCGGGGCCACGCTGTCGACGCAACGATTGATTAGGTATGACGCCGTCGCAATCGGGAGCAGACATGCAAACAAGTGACGCTACTGAACACAGTGGTCTATCGGCGGACGCGTTTGAATCGTCAGCTAGTAAGAGCTCGCGAGGTCAAGCACCTGAAGAGCGCATCTTCAACGAGGAGTTTCGACGCGCTATTGGCCGTGGCGACGTTGATCCGGCGGTCAGAAACCGAATCGGCGCTGAATACTCCGCGGATCGAACAGCGTTCATGCAGCGACTGCTCGCCAACACCAGTGTCCCCACGGCGCCGCTGCGGTCCTCGCGGCGCACGTTCACGCACGCCATGCGTGTAAGTGTGGCGGTGCTCGCTCTCTTTCTTGTGCTCATTCTTACTGCGGTTGCGATAGTTGCGATTGTCCTTCCCGATGTCGGAGCCGGAATGACCGTTTTCCTTGCTGCCGCTTCGATAGCGGGCTGGATAGGAGTCATTCTCGGTATCAGGTCCGGACGATTCGCTCTGTCGGCGACCTCTCCGCAGCTGAACGAGTTACAAGACGCCGAGGCGCAGTATCGGGACCGCATCAGAATCCAACTAACCGAATATTCGAACGTGGTGGCAAACAGGCTCTACGCCGAATCGATTGCAGCCGAGGAGGAGGCCCGCCGCCGCGCTGCCGAAGAGTCGGCGGAAGTTGTGCTCTCAACGACGGATGCACCGCGGCTCGTGGAGCTGGACAGTCAGGATCCGGTCCGGGTGAAAACGCTGCGAGCTCTGCAAGAGTTCATCCAATTGCACGTGACATCGGCAATCGGTATCAGCGGGCCGCGCGGCATCGGTAAGACGACGATCATGCGTCTGCTGTGCAGCCCCCATCAAGACCACTATGTCGGTGTCTATGTGCCTGCGCCGGTTAAGTACTCACCCGCTGACTTCGTGAGGACAATCCATCAGCGGACCGCCGAGGAGATTCTCGACGCGCACGGGGCCACGCGGCAGGAGCCCGCGCTGTTAGCCCAACGAAACGGCGTCTTCGCCGTGCGAATGATTGCCCTGGCAGCGGTGTTGGGCTGCGCCGCCGCGGGCCTACTCATCAAATACAACTTGTTTCCGCAGACCGCTTGGCCGAAGGCAACAGCATGCGGGTTGGCGGCGATGGCCGTCATATTGCTGACGATCCTGGGCGTTTCCTACTTCAACGCGATGCGCGATCAGCGGTTACGCGACAAGAGTCCCGTCAGCCTCGCGCGCGCAGAGCTGGACAGGCTTGCCTGGAGCACCAAAACACAGACGTCATCGAAGAATTCATTGGCATGGAAGGGACTGTCCCTCGAAGACAGCAACATGACCGAGCTTGTGGAGCGGGAAACGTCGCACATGCAGCGAGTTGACGCTTTCCAGAAGTTCGCCGCGCTCTATCGCAACGTGAGCAATCGCACCGTTATCGTCGCCGTCGACGAGCTCGACAAGATTTCCACTCCGGACGAGGCGATCGAAGTCATCAACGGCTTGAAAGACTTGATGCACGGTGAGGGCATACATTTCCTTGTCTCCGTTTCGGAGGACGCCCTCGCGAGGTTCGCGCTGCGAGGCATTCCGCTGCGCGATGCGTTCGACTCCACCTTCGACACGATCGCAGAAGTCGATCGGTTCAGCGCCGAGGACGCAAGCTCCTTGCTTCTGCGTCGTGTTGTCGGAATGCCCCAATTGCTCGCGTACTACTGCCACGCACTAAGTGGTGGTATTCCGCGCGACCTCATCCGATTCTGTCGCCAGTGCGTAGACGTCGGTCGGCAGGAGCAGGAAAGCACACCTACGTCTGCGGTCATTGCCGCCGTCACGAGAGAGCACGCGACCGGCTTGCTGAATGGTGCGGCCATCCGCGCAAAACAGGACGGATCGGAATCCCTGCGGTCTCTACTGGAAGTACAGGGCGCCATGCAGAAGACGCCCAACGAGTCCCTATGCGGACTGCTCGATCAGGCGGCCTCCTACCTATGGAATGAGCGGTTACCCGGCGACCGCCTTGATCTTGTTCCGGCCCTGCCGCTGGTGTTGGGCATCATGAGCACCGCTGGTTGTTACTTCGGCAGAAGATGGACGGCGGCTTCGTGGCGAGCAGAAGCCGAAAGCGGAACCGCGGAGCGGATAACGAACAGCGCCGCGAGTTGCATGGCCGACGCGAGCATTGACACAACGGTCGCCGTCGAGCGCTTAGCGGCGTTGCGAGAACAGCTGCGATTGGCGCCGCTCGACATGTCCACTGGGATGGTCGCATGAGTGCAACCACGGTTACCGACGTTGTCAACCGGATGCGGGCCATCGCCGCCGAAGTGCCGTCGGGTGACGGAGCCGGTGTGTTCAACAATGTTTACCTCCGGGTGACCGAGATGGTCGCCGAGCGTCTGAAAACCCCTGGTTTGTTTCACGATGACGCGTTCATCGCCGACCTCGATGCGCGTTTTGCCGGCTTGTGGTTCAAGGCCTACGACGCCGCTGCCGATAAACCGAAGGCGTGGGCACCCCTGTTCGCCGCGCGCGCCAACAGGCGCATATTGCCGATCCAGTTCGCGCTTGCCGGCATGAACGCGCACATCGAGAACGACCTGCCGCTCGCCGTAGTGTCGACGTGCGTGGCGCGCCGGCGCACGCCGACCAGCCCCGGTGTCCACGAGGACTACGACAAAGTCAACGAACTGCTGGCCGACGTCGAAGCCGAGATCCGACGCTCGTTTCTGGACTCGGTCGAGAAGGCCGTCGACGACAGCATCGAGCCCGTCGCGCACCTCATCAGCTCGTGGGACATCGAGAAGGCCCGCGATTTTGCATGGCTCAACGTCCAGACAATGTGGGAACTGCGAAACATGGGCCACCTGTTCGACGCGTACACCGCAACACTGGCCCGCACGGTGGGAATGGGCTCCCGTCTGCTCCTCACCGCGTTGATCTGATCACGCGAGTCGGAGACGCCGGCGCGAACGAGCCGCTTCCTACGACCCTGCGACATCCACTCGCGTCAAGTCGCTGTCCAGCAGGATGACCGTCGGCGAGCCGGGTTGCCACTGCTGTTGAATCAAGAACCATCGGTTGTTCGCATACGCCAGCACTTTGTATCCGGTGTAGACGAACGGAAACGATGGCTTGAGCTCTGCCCCTTGGGAATTGGGCTTGTGGTAACCCGCCATGCCGAGGTCGCTCTTGCTGTAGACGGTGGCAGCCGGGCGTGGCAGCCATCCCACAGCGATCTGTTGGGCAATCGACTTCCCGATGTCAGAAGCGTAGATCGACACCGCCCAGAACATCGCCGCGACGGTCAACACCAGCCCGATGACGCAGACGGACCCCGGCAGCCGGAAAGCCGTTGCGCGGCGGTAGAACACGTACTGCCCCACGATCAGCACACCACTGACACACATTGAAATGGCGGCAACGCGCGGATCCACGGCCTCGATCAATCCCCCAGCCCCGATAGCAACGGAGATGACGGTTGCGGCGGCGACCGTTCCGTGAAGGAGCAGCCGCGGCCACCGCCTCGTGATTCTGCGCTCCAGGACACAAGCGCCGATGAATACGCCGACAAGTCCGGCGAGGGTGAGCGTGGACCAGATCACCGGCCGGAAGAAAACGTCCGCGCTGCGGAGGACGTAATCGGTGGTGCCGAACTTCAGCGCGTCGACCGGCACACCGAAATAGTCGTACAGGACTCGGGTGCGGACCCAGCCGAAATAGAGCATCAGCGCTGACAACAACGCGCTGGCGCCCGCGATCGCGCCCAAAGTCTCGATGACGGCCTTCGTGGGAAACGCCGCGTCGTTCGGCTGTTTGGCTTCACTTCCCGTCGAATCGTCAACAGCCGGATTCGAGTTCGTCATGATGACGGCACCGCGGGCACGGTCAAGTCCTTGGGGACAGTCAAGTCCTTCGGGACGGTCAAGTCCGTCGGGGGAACAATCTCCGGCGGCAAGGGCTGCGGCCGCACACCGGGAATCGGTTCGCCGGCCTTCCCCAGGTCACCGGGCGGAGCCGGTGGCACCCCTGGAATCGGTGCGTCGGTATCACCGGCGACCGGCGAATTCGCCGTGGCCACTCCCGGAATGGGTTCCACTCCAGGAATGGGTTCCCCGCCGGGCGGACGAGCAGCGGGCGGACGACCGGCCCCGTCGGGCGCCCCCGGGAGGTCCGCGCCTGCTGCGGGGGCTGACTGCCCGGGTCCGGACCGGACCGACGGGGCGGGAGAAACCCCAGGGACCGGCGAGTTGCAACCGGCCACAACAAAGGCCGCCAAACATGCCGCTGTAAGCACAGCCGCAGTGCATTTGCCCGACATCGCTACGCCTCCCGCCGAGTTCCGGCCTTTCGGATCGTCTGGCCTCACAACGAATTGTTCGGCGGGCGGAAATCGGCGGATAGAGTAGTCAACTACTGCATTTCTTGTAATCGCGGAGCTCGTGACCGCGACCGGCGTGAACAACAAGCTCATACCCAGCCTGATCACGAACGCTTTCGCGTTGCTCGTCGCGCATCCGCGAAGAGAAATCGGATGAAACCCGCACATTTTGACGTCTGGAAATGCGCTGACGCTGCATAGTTGTTAGTCCAGGAAATGAACCGTTGGTTGTTGCTGATGAATGACGCGGATCCGTAAACGGCGTGTCGGATCCACTCCGAATGGGGGCGCACAACATGGCCAAGAATCCGCTGTCGCTTCGCAGGCATTCCAACCAACCGAAATACGGGATAGCTTCCGACACTCTGAGCGCCGTCCGTCCCCGTCAGGGCCTGGCCGTGCTAGTCGTATGCGGCCTGCTTGCCGGCTGCAGCACCCCCACCGGTGCGCCTCCGACGACGTCCAAGACGGCAACGACGTTCGCCGACAACGGTCCTCGTGCCCGCGCCCGTGACTTGGGAATCGTGATCGGCCGCCATCCACCAGGCCCTCTCGACCAGATCACCGACGTCTCAGGTGTGCGTGTCGGCCAGACGACGCTGATCTCCGGGGAGGGCAAGCTCGTACCGGGGCAGGGACCGGTTCGCACCGGCGTCACCGCGATCCTGCCGCACGGCGGTGACATCTGGAAGGAAAAGGTGCCCGCCGCAGGGTTCGTGATGAACGGCAACGGCGAGGTGACCGGCCTGTCATGGGTCAACGAAAGCGGCGCGCTCGAGGTCCCCATCGTGCTCACCAGCACAATGAACGTCCCGCACGCCGCCGACGGCGTACTCACCTTGGATGATGCGGCGAAATCCGGATATCGGCGTGACTGACGACGTCGTACTCCCTGTCGTGGGTGAGTGCGACGACTCGAGGCTCAACGATGCGCGCGGGCGCCACGTGACCGAGCGCGACGTCCTATCCGCGCTGGATGGTGCTCGCGAAGGCAAGATGGCCGAGGGGACCGTGGGTGCGGGTACAGGAATGGTCGCCTACGGCTTCAAGGGCGGAATCGGGACCGCCTCTCGTGTCGTCGGCGACTACACCGTCGGCGCGCTGGTCAACGCCAATCAGGGCGTACGCCCCGATTTGATGATCAATGGTGCACACGTCGGCGTAGAGATCCCCGATGAGGTCGTCCCCGCTGTGCCAGGCACCGCGCACTCGATCATCATGGTCGTCGCAACCAGTGCTCCGCTCGACGGCAGGCAGCTGTCCCGCGTCGCCAAACGTGCGGTCCTTGGCCTCGCCCGAACCGGCTCGACCGGGCACCACGGCTCGGGCGACTTCGCGCTCGCCTTCTCAACGGCCGACCGCATCCCACGGGCGCCGACCTCCCCCACGCGAACCACAACGGTGCTGTCCGACAACGACATCAACCCGATCTTCGAGGCCGCGGAGGAGGCCGTCGAGGAGGCCATCGTCAACGCTCTCCTCACGGCGACCACGGTGGTTGGCCGCGACGGGCAGACAGCACACGCGATCCCGCTCGACAAGCTGCGCGAGGTGCTACACCGCTGAAGCCTCTGAGTCACATGCCATTGAGGCCTAGGTCGTGCCGGCCTTCTGGTTCAGATAGGCGATGATGCCCCGGGTGATGGCGTCTGCGTAGCGTTGCCGCCCGTCACCGCTTTCCATCTGGGCTGCATCCTCCGCGTTGCGCATGTTGCCGGTTTCGACGAGCACGGCTGGATACTCGGCAAGGTTGAGACCGGCCAGATCTGCGCGACCGTAAAGACCGTCGGATCCGATGTAGCTGGACGGCTGCATCCCGGCGGCCGCCATGGAATCGCGCATGACCGTGGCCAATTGAACTGCCGGACCCTTCTGCGCGTCGTTCAGCGGGGGCGCGGAATAGTTGACGTGGAATCCGCGCCCTGAGGCGGGTCCGCCATCGGCGTGAATGCTGACATCCGCGTCCGGGCGCATGACGTTGGCTGCCGCTGCTCGCGCATCGACACACGGTGCAACCGAAGCGTCGTCGGGCCGCGACATCTGCGTATGAACGCCGAGCGTGTCCAGCGCAGCGCGCACCCGTGTCGCAACGTCCCACGTGAAACTGTGCTCGGCATAGCCGTCGTTCGTGGACGTCCCCGACGTCTCACAGTCCTTCGTCCCGCCACGGCCGTTGGGGACCTGTTTCGACATCGACGAGTCGCTGAGCCCACTGTGCCCCGGGTCGAGAAAAACCGACATACCGGTGATGTCGGCGGCCCGGGCGGTCGAAGGATCAAGCAGTGCCATCGTCAGAACTACCGTCGACACCACGATGGCGATGGTCCTCGATCGCTGTCCTCGCCTCCACGGAGCCATGTCCACCAGTGTGCGACAGCGCGGGCCCGCCGCCTAATCAGCCAGATGACAACCGCTTTCGGCAAAGGGATGACCCCGGCGGCCCGCTCGCGTTCAACCGGGACGAAGGTCATAAAACCGGTCAAGAGGAGAAGAACGTGAGCGTGGACAACACTTTGAATTCCCGAAAGCCGGGGCTCGACGAGCTGGTTCCGTCGCGCTACGCGCTGCAGGTCGGCGACATTGAGGTGCTGGTGATCAGCGATGGCGTGCTACCGATCGCAGGCAAGACGATCGCCTACAACGCCGACTCGGCCGACCTGGCGTCCTGGCTCGACGACCAGTTCCTGCCACCGGACGTGCTCGAGTGGCCGCTGAACGTGGCGTGGTGCGTAGCGGCGACCGGACGATACTCGTCGACGCTGGGCTGGGTTTGGAGTTCCCAGACTTCCAGCAGGCCGGGCGGCTGGCGCTGCGGCTGGAGGCCGCGGGTGTCGACCTCGCATCCGTGACCGACGTGGTACTCACCCACATGCACATGGACCACATCGGCGGCCTGCTGGGCGACGGGCTGCGGGGCCGACTGCGTCCAGACCTACGGGTCCAACGTGGCGGCCGCCGAGGCCGAATTCTGGGAGTCGCCCGACTTCTCCCATACCGCCATGCCTGCGGGGGTGCCGGACGCGCTTCGGTCGGCCGCCACACGCTTCCTGGACGAGTACCGCAGCGAGCTGCGGCCATTCGAGACGGAGTACGAGGTGGCGCCGGGGGTGGTCGCCTATCGCACTGGCGGGCACACCCCTGGGCACAGCGTCGTCCGCCTGGCATCCGGTGACGACCGGCTGACGTTCGCCGGCGACGCCGTGTTCCAGCGAGCCACAGTCGTAGACATCACCAAGGCGGGCCGAGCCCGTGTCGCCAAGGTCCTGCCCGGTCATATCCAGGCCGTACGCAGCCTTCTGTTCGACGCGCTCTCAGACCGGGACGTGCACACCCTTGGCGACATAATGACTCGCGCCCGCGACCACATGCGTGCCCGACCGCCCCGCTCGGCCAGCCCACGGAGACGCCACGGTCCGGATGCGCCGACCAATCAACTGGCGAGTCAAGACCCGCTTGATGAATGAGTTGACCGAAGCACCGAAGGCTCGGACGGCGTGGTTGTCGTGATGAAATCGTCGATGAGTTCGACCACCTCGGTCGGCGCTTCCACTTGCGCGAAGTGCCCCACCCCGGGAAGCACTTCAAGCCGCGAGTCCGGCCGACTACGCAGCGCCGAATAGCCGTGGTCGACCGGGATGATGGTGTCCTCCTCACCCCAAATCGCCAGTACGGGAAGATCATTGCGCAGATTCAAGCGGTTGAGTGCGCTGACACTTTGCCCCCGGTAATCAACGACCGACCGAAGCGTGCGCAGGAATGCGTCGCGGGTCTGGCGGTCCGAAAACGACGAGTAGGCATTCCAGATCTCGGCTCCACGAGGCGACCGCAGGCCCAGTGAACTCAGCCAGGACCGGACGGAATTGCCCGCCCGCAACACCGGCGTCGGAGCGATCACGGGCATGAAAAGTTCTGCGCCTGGCGCAGCCAACAATCGCAGGATCAGGCCGACATCGGGCCCCAGTCCGCCACTGCTGATCAACGCAAGACGACGGCAGTACTCGGGATGCTGATACAGAAATTGCATTGCAATACCGCCACCCAACGAGTGGCCGACGACCGTGGCCGACTTCACCCCCAACTCGTCGAGCAGATCGCGCAAACCCACCGCGAACGCACCCAATGAATAGTCGGTTCGCGGCTTCGACGACCGCCCATGCCCCAAGAGGTCAGGAGCGATCACCCGATACTTCTTCGCCAGCTGAGGCAGGATCGCCCGCCACGTCTGCGAGCTTCCCGCCATCCCGTGGATCAGCAGCAGCGCTTCGCCCTGACCCTCGTCACAGACAGCGATCTGCTCCCCGTGAATGGTCACCAACTTGGCTTCGGTCACAGCAGTCCTCCCCGCGTAGACCCATCGATACTACCGACGGGTAATTTTTCGTGCTTCGCTGACCGGCGTCGGCAGTTGCCACATGTTGAATCGAATGTCTCGCGGGTATGTCACCGAGCATGACAGAACCCAACGAACAGCCCAATCTTGACGACGTGATGACACCAACCGAGAGGACGCATCCCGATCACCACGAGCACGCCAAATCGCCGAAGCACGTGGATGAGGACGAATTGGCGCGTCGGACACAGCAGGAGCGCGACGAGGTGGCCGCTGAAGAATGATCACTCGCCGGCCCGAACGGCGGCCTCATAACCAAGTCGGCGGTCGAATCGAGTTCGCCAGGTCGACCAGGTTGTAGCGATGACGCCGCCTCGGCGAATGCCGCGCGAGTTCCCGAAGCGCTTCCTCGATGCCCGTGCGAAGACCCTCCTGGTCGAACGCATAGCCGAGGATCGGGTCGGTGCTCGCGGGCGTCGCGCCGGATCGAAGCCAGTCGAGGGCGGTGCCGAGCACGAGCGCACGTATCTGCAGGGCGCGCGGTTCAGTCTCCGACAACAGGCCGACGCGCTTTGCCGCATCACGCAGATCGGCCTCGGTGATTTCGACGATGGGCCGCCCGTCGAGCAGCATCAACACCGATGTCAGCTGAGCCTCGCCGTAGTGGCGCGACGACAACGGGACCTGGTCGAGCACATCGATCGCACCTGGTCGATCGCCGCGGGCGGCGAGTTGGCGAGCCAAGCCGAACGCCGCGCTCACCATGGAATGGTCGGTGCGCCACAACGTGCAGTAGTACCGCTCGCACGACCGCCGCAATTGTTCGGCGTTCCGCGCGTCTTCCGTTTCGAGCATCAGCTCGGCAGTCGCGGCCGCCGCCACCTTGGGCGCGGCTTCGCCGGGTACCGCTGCAACCACCTGCTCGAAGCACTTCAGTGCTGCCCGGAGGTTGTCGGAATCCAGCGCGGAGATCCCATCATCCCAGTCCATCCGCCAATCGCTTTCCCGGTCCTCGGTCGGGGCCGGCGTCGGCAGTGCACGGGCGACATCGCGTGCGGTCAGCCGGACGGGGTGCAAGCGCCCGTCGACGAACACGTCGGTGCGCTGCGGCGCCAGGTCTGCTCCGAACTCCGAGCCGTGCATGGTGAAGAGCACCGACGTCCCGGGGCGCGGCACACCGGTCTGCTCCGCGAGAACTTCGCGGAGCACTCCCTTGCACTGGGTCGCCATTTCGTCAGCAGACGAGAACCGTTGCACCGGACGAGAATTCGTCGCGCGCACCAGCAGCCGATAGAAAGATTCATATCGCTGGAACAGCGGCTCGTTCTCCGGGTCCGGCAATGTTTCGGCATACCGGTCGGCTGACATGTCGACGGTCAGGTTGGCCAGCGTCCGGCCGACCGTGTAGATGTCGGTCGCGACCGTCGGACCGGTGCGCACGATCTCGGGTGCCTGAAATCCCTTGGTTCCGTAGACGTATCCGAAGTCCCCGATACCCGACACGGCGCCCATGTCGATCAACTCGACGTTGTCCTCGGTGAGCATGATGTTGTCGGGCTTGAGGTCGTTGTAGACCAAGCCGAGCGAGTGCAAGTAGGACAGCGCAGGCATGACCTCGAGCACATAACCGAGCGCCTGCTCCACCGGCATCATCGGATTGGGTTCACCTTGCAGCGCTTCCGCTCGCTGCTTGGCCAGGATTGCCTGAAGCGTGGTGCCGCCGAGGTACTCCATCACGATGTAGCCGATCGGACGTCCATCGAAGCCCGGGTGTTCGACGAAGTTGTAGATCTTGACGATGCCGGGATGGTTCACCATCGCGAGGAACTGACGTTCGGCGATGGCGATCGCCTGCGCCTGCTCTCCGCCCGGCTGCAACAGACCCTTGAGTACCACCCACCGATCACTGACGTTGCGGTCGATCGCCAGATAGATCCAGCCGACCCCGCCGTGGGCGATACAACCCTGGACGTCGTACTGGCCGACCACCAACTCGCCGGTCTCCAGTTGGGGTGAGAACGAGAACAACGTCCCGCAACGTGGGCACACACCTTCGCTGGCGCCAGGCCGGCCGGCGACACTCCGCCCGACCGGCTGTCCGCAGCTCCCGCAGGTCCGTTTCGATTCAGCCAGAACCGGATTGGTCAGGATCGCACTGGCAGGCTCGATGTCTTCGCGAATCGGAATCTCGACCAGGCCGTCGCCGATGCGCCGCCCTCCGGTGCGCAGCCGCGGGCGGGTCGTCTCGACTTTGATCGGCCCCGATTCCGTCACCAGGACGGCGCGCGTTCCCTCGTCGCGTGCCATGTCAATCCCGATACTTCGGTTCCGGGGGACTTGGTGCCGGGCCGAGCGCGGTGAGCCACTTGCGGTACAACGCCTCCCACGTACCGTCGCGTCGAATCCGTTCCAGGCTGGCATTGACGGCTCGCACAAGATCGTCTTGGGACTTGTTGATACCGATGCCGTACGGCTCGGTTTCCAGTGTCGGCCCGACGATTTCCAGGTTGGGGTCCTGGACGACCATGCCGGCCAGCAGCACGTCGTCGGTGCTGGCCGCGTCCGCCTGACCCTGCTGAAGCGCAACCAGGCAGTCGTCCATATTTGGAACCCCAACAAGGGTCGCCGCCGGCGCGACCCGGCCGACGGTGGCAATGGACGTCGTCGCCAGCCCGGAGCAGACCCGCTTGCCGGCCAGGTCGGCCAGTCCGCGCACCGGCGAACCTCTCGGCACCAGCAGCCGCTGGTGTCCTTCGAAGAACACCGTGGAAAAGGCGATCTGCTCGGCACGTGGGCAGGTGATCGTCGTCGCCTTCGTGAGGATGTCGACGGTGTGGTTTTGCACCGCGGGTATCCGGTCCGGCTCCGTTACCAGGCGGAAGTCCGCCTTGGCGGGATCACCGACCAAGTCCCGGACGATTTCGCGGGAGATGTCGACGAGGAAGCCCTCCAATTCGCCGGTCACCGGATCGCGAAAACTGAGCGGATTGTTGTTCTGGTCAATGCCGACAATCACTCGGCCGCGACGCCGGATCGCCTCAACTGTGGGTCCAGGCTCGGCGGACGGGCGCAAACTTGCGGTGGCATCACAACTCTCGACCGCCGCACCGGACACAGACGGCGCCACCTCGGCCCCGCTCGGCATCGGCAGCGTGGTGAGCGAGGCGGAGACCTCGGCGAGCGGTTGCGCCGTGGAACAGCCTGCCACCAGGGTTGCGGCGAGCACGAGCGATACGGCGACGGCGCGCATCAGTGGTACTCGCTGAGTCGTGGCGCGACACCGGCGGCAACCGCGAGTGCCGCAAGCACACCGATCGCCGCAGCGCCGGCCGGAAGCCCGTTGAGCGCGGTGTAGGCGTGTGCGATGCCATCGCGCTGCCTGGTGCGCAGTCGGGTGATTTCATCGCTTAGCGTGGTGTCCAACTGAGTGAACTGAGCCGTGGAATGCTGCGGCGCGTCATCACGCGCGATCGCCACGGCACCGGAGTAGTCCCCAGCGCCGAGCCTGCCTCGGATCTCCTCATGGGAGCGCATCCAGCCGTGCAGCGCATCCGCCGCGCCTGCAACGGGGTGCTCGTCGAGCAGCCACCCCATCTGTGCAGTCCGTTCATCGAACCTGATGTCGGACATGGTGTCGGAGCCCCGTTTGAGCAGTCCGAGGATTTCGTCCGCACGGGCCTGCTGGGCGAGGATCCGCGCAGTAACCGCCTTGTCCAGCGGGTCACCGCCTTCCGTCCGTGCACCGGTTGCGGCATGCGTCGACACCAGCCCGGCCACCGTCAGCCACACCGCCAGCACTGCCATCAACACCGACGCCAGCACCAGACCGGGGTTGAGGCGACGACGACTACGTCTGGCAAGGAAGACCTGCGCGAGCACCAACAAGCCCAACACAGTCACCGCGCCCGCAATGATCGCGCGCGGCGGACCAGCCGAGCGTTGTGACGCCATCACGGCATCGGATTGAGTCCGATACAACCTTTCGGCCGCAGGCAGGATGGAATGCTGCAGCAGCTCCGACGATTGGCTGAGGTAAGCGACGCCGATCGGGCGGCCGGCACGGTTGTTTGCACGAGCAGTGGCGATCATCCCGGTGTACACCGCCAGCTGGTTGGACAGATCGGTGAGCAGCGTCAGTGAGTGAATATCGTTGGGCGACACTCCGTTCGAGGCAGCGACCAGGCCGGCGGAAGCCTGCCCGATAGCGGCCTCGTAGCGATCTCGGACGTCGTGCGGTTCGACACCGCCGGACAGGAACGAGGTGGCCGCAATCGTGTTCGCATACGACGAAGCGCCGTATATGCGTTGCGCGGCGTCGGCCAGCGGTTCGGTATGCGATCGCAGGGTCTCCAACCGGTCTTGCCGGTCGGAAACCGACTTCGACGCGGTCACACCGACGGTCAGCAGCGCAGCCACCAAAACGACGGCCACCAACGCTATCCGTCCAGGCGTGGCTCTGAGGAAGTCGACGACCGGCCGGTCTGATTCCTCGGGATCGACGAGCAGGGACTCGTCGAGTGTCTGCGTCCGCTGGGGCGCGAGCTCACCGCCGTGCACTTGCCATCACCTCGTCGCACATCGGGCCGGACCAGCCTCGATCCACCGCCCATGGATCGCACGCTAGACCCCGAGAACGCGTTGCGGGGGTGGTTGCCATACTCAGCTTCCGTTCCCGCGGGGTCCGCCGACGCCCCTATTCGTGGCGGGCCGCGATCTGTCCTGACTCAACCACCGGCGCCCTCGGCACCGTCGGATTCTGCCGCTACCGTCACAGCTACTGGTGTCGTGTAAGGGAGATCGTCATGGGTACCGGCTCAGCACTGCGGAACGTCGTTTTGGTGCACGGCGCTTTTGTGGACGGATCTACCTGGCGCGCGGTTTATGAGCTGCTTACGCGGGACGGCTATCACGTTGCCGTGGTGCAGAATCCGACCCTTTCGTTGCAGGGCGACGCCGCCGCGACGCGACTGATCATCGACGCGCAAGCCGGGCCGGTCGTGCTGGTGGGCCACTCGTACGGAGGAGCGGTCATCACCGAGGCGGGCACCCACGACATGGTCATGGCCGTGGTCTACATCGCGGCGTTTGCGCCGGATAAGGGCGAGTCGGTGAGGACCTTCAACGGCGACCCCAACGCGCCGGGGTCACCGCTCGTGTCAGCGCCCGGCGGGTTCTTGTTCCAGGACCCGGTGGGGTTCCACAACTCGTTCGGCGCTGACCTGCCCACCGCAGACGCCGCGTTCATGGCCGACGCACAGGTCCCGTTCGCCGTGGAAGCCATGAATGAGCCGGTCACCGAGCCCGCCTGGCGCAGCAAGCCAAGCTCGTACCTGATCGCAACCGAAGACCAGATGATCGCACCGTCAGCCCAGCGCGCGATGGCGCAGCGGGCCGGTGCTACGACAGTCGAGGTGGCCGCTAGCCACGCCGTCTACATGTCACAGCCTGCCCAAACGGCGGCCCTCATTCGACAGGCGTGCATATAGGCGAATCCACACCTAGCGAGGTCCGCGAACGGATCAGGTTGCTGTCAAACCGATTTGCGCCCAGGCGTTATTGCCATACCCGCGCGGATTCCACAAGGACGCCGGAGACTCCGGCTGCGTGGCACCGGTGTCATCCCACGCACGCGCCGTCACCGTCACCGGTCCGGCGACGACATCAACGGTAATGGACCAGAATCGCCACGCCCATCGGCTCGTAGCGGGTTCGAGCGCGGCTTGCCGCCAACTGCGGCCATCGTCGACCGAGACATCGACGCGGGCGATATCGCGGCCATCGCCTGCCATCGCGTACCCGCGGATGGTCAGCGAACCGTCCTGAATCCGGTCACCGTCCGACGGGGTGAGTATGTCGCAGTTGAGCGGTAACGACGACAGCGAAATACCCACCCCCGGAGCGGCGGTGTCCGGGTCGACGTCGGGTGGGAGGATCCGATAGTCGAGGGCCTGAAAGTAGTTGTGCGACGGGAATGGTTGCACGGTGATCGCGGAGAGCCATTTGACGCTGCGCGCCCCGATATAGCCCGGCACCACCGCGCGGACCGGGCCGCCGTGGATACGCGGCAGCGGCTCGCCGTTCATCTGCCAGGCCAGCAGCACTTCGCCAGACATCGCTTTGCGCAACGGAATCGAACTGCCATAGGCCTGCACCGGACGCGCTTCGTTGGCGACATCGGGTGCAGCGAACTCGACATGCAATCCTTCGCCGTGGTCAACGCCGGCTGCTTCGAGGACATCGGCCAGACGCACTCCGCCCCATTCGGCAGTGGAGATGGCCCCGTGGCTCCACGGCTCCTTGCCGGGTATCGCACGCACGCCGACCAATTCGGCACGCCGGTTGCCGGCGCACGCCAGCGTCGCCACCACAGAATCGGCGCTGAATTCGGTGGTCAGTTGCTCGTAGGTCAACTCGAGTGGGTTATCCACCAAGCCGTCGATCCGCAGCCGCCACTCCTCGGCGGCGATGTCGGGAAACTCGCCGTGATTGCGGCAGAAGAAGGTCTCGACTGTCGTGGAGATACCGTCGGTTAGCAATGCCGTGACAGGCGGCTCAGCATTGAAAGGCGACGGGTTACGCACGATCATGTCGCCGCGCTTACCCCACCTAGGCGACGTGTCGGGCGTATCTGCGCAGTGGTGCATATCCATGAGTTCAGCATGGTCTTTGCGGCGACGCGAGTCATCATTGCTAGCGCCCGCGCCGGTTTCCAGTTAGCCGGAAAGGATTTGCCATCTGTGTCGGTACTGACGGTTGATACCAAACCTCGCGGGCCGCCGGTGATCGTCAGCGCACCGTCGGCCCCAGCGGCTCACCCGTCACGGCAAGCCGTTCGGGCTGGCCGACAAGGCAGCCGATGATCAGACCCACGAAAGGCACCACCGCCAGGATCGCGCTGAGTGTCACGCTGCCACCGGTGACCAGCGTGAAGTTGGACAGCACGAGCCACATACTGGCCAGCAGGCCCAGGCAGGCCAGAGCTGGAGCGATCCTGGTCTGCCAGAGACGCGTACCCGCGTCGTCCCTTTGACGCATGAAGTAGACCAACACCGCCACCGAGGTCGTCAACATCAGAATCACCATGCCGACTGTCGCCACACCGGCCATCGAGCCGAACACGCCGACCAGAGGGTCGACACCGAACACCGCAAGAACCAACACAATCAGCGCTGCCGTCACCGTCTGCACGACCGACGAGAAAGCAGGCGAGTTGTGAGTCGGGTGCACTGCGCCGAGCCGCCGAGGCAGCAATCCCTTGCCGGCAAGGACGAATTGGTAGCGGGCTATCACGTTGTGGAAGGACAGCACGCACGCGAACAGACTCGACAGCAGCAGCACGTTGACGATGTCGCGACCCACCCTGCCCAGCGTGGCGTCGGTGGTGTCGAGCAACATGTTCCCGTTTCCGTCGAGGGTCCGCTGCGCGACTTCCACGACGTGGTCGGGGCCGATCGCGACGACGAACGCCCAGCAGGTCAGCGCGTAGAAGCCGCCGATGATGAGTACTGCGGCATACGTGGCACGCGGGATCGTGCGTTCGGGATCGCGTGCCTCGTCGCGGAATACCGCGGTGGCCTCGAAGCCGATGAACCCGGTAAGGGCGAATAGAACGGCGATGCCCAGGGTTCCGTGGGTGAAAACAGCAGGCTCGAATGAGGCGAAGGTGATTCCGGAGGGCCCGGGATGAGCGAAGATCATCAAGTCCAAGACCAGGACGATGCTGATCTCAAGGACGAGCGCGACACCGAGCACCTTGGCGCTCAACTCGATGTGCCGGTAACCGAGCAGCGCGACGATGGCCAGGATAACGAAAGAGTAGACAGGCCAAGGGATTTGCGGGCCGTGATAGAAGCGGACGGTGTCGTCGATGGCCCAGCCGATGTAGCCATAGATGCCGACCTGGATGGCGGTGTAGGCGATGAGCGCCACCACCGCGATTCCCATGCCCATCCGTTTGCCGAGCCCGACGGTGACGTAGGAGAAGAATGCGCCGGCTTCGGGCACATACGGGGTCATGGTGACGAACCCGATGCTGAACAACAGCAGCACCAGTGCGGCGATCAGGAAGCCGACCGGCGCGCCTGCGCCGTTGCCGAGACCCATCGCCAGCGGCATGTTGCCGCCGATCACGGTCAGCGGAGCGGCCGCCGCCATCACCATGAAGACGACACCCACGGTGCCGAGATGCCCGGTGAGGCGCTCACTTCGGGTCGAGGTCGCGTTCTCGGTCATGGTTCCTCCTAGGGGTGAACAGGTTGCTTCTGTGAGTCGAAAAGAGCCCGGCGAAGCAGGGTGTGGTCGATCGCGTGCACGGTCATGCCGTTGCTGCCGCTCAGTGTTTCGGCGGCCACCATGGCGTTGAGGATGGCCTCCTCGGTCGCCTCGATCGTCAGGTCGAACAACCGCGTCATCAGTTGTGGCGCAACCATCTTCAGCGGGATCTCGGGCTGCTCAGCCTCGGGATCCTCGTCCCACGCATACGGCGGAATGCCGCGGTTTCCTGTCGCGAACGCGATCATCAGGTCGCCGCTGTACTGCTCGCCGGCGCCGCCGAGCCGTGCAACACCCAGGGCGGCGCGCTGCGCGAGCCGGGCGCATTGGTGGGGCAGCAGCGGGGCGTCCGTGGCGACGACCGCGATGATCGAGCCCGAACCGGGTTCGTAGCGTGCGGAGATGTCCGGCAGCGGAACGTCTTCGCCGCCGATCAGCTCCCCGACGGGAACTCCGTTGACGCGCAGCATTTCTCGGCGACCATGGTTGGCCTGCACCAGCACTCCGACGGTGTAGCGCCCCGCGGCGGTCTGAGTGACGCGGGAGGAGGTGCCGGTGCCGCCCTTGAATCCGTGACAGATCATGCCGGCACCACCGCCGACGTTGCCCTCGGCGACGGGACCGTCGTCGGCGGCCGCCAGTGCGTCGTAGACGTGCTGGGCCTGTACGTGGTGGCCGTTGATGTCGTTGAGCAATCCGTCGTAGGTTTCGCCGACGACGGGCAGCGACCAGTAAAGGCCATCGCCTCGCTCGCGCACCTGGGCCTCGACGAGGGCATCGCGCACGATGCCGACGCTATGGGTGTTGGTGAGCGCGATCGCGGTGGTGAGTTCGCCGGACTCCCGGACCCACTCCAACCCGGTGAGCTCGCCGCTGCCGTTGAGCCGGTGCGCCCCGGCGAAGACCGGTTCGGTCCAGATGCCGGGATGCGGCACGACGACGGTCACTCCGGTGTGGACAGCCGGCGGTCCGGTCTCGTCGAGGGTGACGTGACCGACGCGAACGCCGGCGACGTCGGTGATGGCGTTGCGCGGGCCGGTCGGGTGTCGGCCCACGGTGATGCCGAGGTCTCTGGCTCGCATGCAATCTCCAACGAAGTCCGAGGCAGTAGTTTTTTTCCTTGACTGAAAAGAATGCACCGACGGCGCGGGTTGCGCAAGGGCCGCGGGTAGAAAGGGGATCATGGGACCGTGGCTCGGCCGAATCGACAAACTCAGCGGCGCACCGAAATCCTCGACGCGGCCATCGGGCTGATCGAGCGCCACGACCTGGCCACCCTGCGAGTCACCGACGTCGCAGCCGAACTCGGTCTGACCGCCAACGCCGTGCGGTACTACTTCAAAGACATGCACCAGCTGCTGTCGGCGCTGGCCCAGCGCTCAGACGTCCGCTTCTACGACGAGCGCCTCGCGGTGGTCAAGCGCACCGACGATGTCTGCGAACAGCTGGCGCTGACCATCGCCGCCGGATTGCCTACCGGGCCGGAAGATGCTGAATGGCGTGCGATCTGGCGCGCGGTGCTGGCCGCCGGATTCGAACTTGATCAGCGCCGCGACGTGCAGCACATCTACCACCGGCAGGTGAAGCTCTATACGCGAATTCTCAGCGCGGGCCAGAAAGCCGGGACGTTCTCGCTGCGCGGCGCGGCGCGCGATGTCGCGATGACGCTCATGTCGATGGAGGACTACCTCGGCTATCGCATCGTGGCACGCGACCCCGACCTCAGCCGCGAAACCGCCCTGCGATTGATACGGTCCTACGCCGAGTTGGCTACGGGCGCGACGCTTCCTACAACGGTGTGACCCGGACGTCGCTGCCGCGGCGCACTTCCAGCACCAGCATCGCCACATGGAGCGACGCCGCCGACTCCGCGTCGGCGAGATCGACACCGAGTTTTGTTTCGATGGCCGACAACCGCTTGTAGAGCGCTGGTCTGCTAATGCGAAGCGCAGTCGCCAGCGCGACCTTGTTGCCGCCCAGCCGCAGGTACTCGCGCAGGATCGCCAGATCCGATGCCGCACCGGGGGTCTCGGTGTTCAGCAGCGCCTTGAGTTCGGTTTCGGCGAACGCCTGAAGCCTTGGATCGTCTTGTAGCAACGAGACCAAGCCGCGCAGCCGCACATCGGAGGTGCGGTAAAACGGCCGTGGGTCACCGCCCATCGCCAGTGCTGCCTCGGCGACGTGGGCCGCGTCGGTCAGGCCAAGGACGGCGTCGGTGATGAGCCCCGACGACTGGCCGAGTGCGAGGACCGCCCGCTGCCCGCTATCCACTCGGGCAATCTCACGGGCCATACCGGCGCCCAGCGCGGTCCACACCTTGTCTGCTGCCCCGCCCCGGCTAGGGCTGAGCGCCACGACGGCGGCGATCTCGCCGTCACCGCGAATCGCGAACAGGCCGGTGTGGCCGGAGGCGTTCACGGTGTGTGTGACCGCGTCCAGAAGCCTGACATTGCGGCGCCGCTCGGCGACCGGGTCGGATCCCGTCGCCGCGTTGCCGGCCCGCACCACGACCGGGTGGTAGCGCGATGCCTTGCGGAGTCCCAGCGCATGGGCACGAGCAGAGATTTCACGTTCGTCGCTGATCCGATTGCGAATGACGTCGTCGATCAACCCGCTCTGAGCCTGTTGGTGCAACCCGCTTCGGTCCCGTTCGACCATCCGGTTCAAGGCCAGCGCGGCGGCGGCGCGCTCGAGCACCATGGTGGCGCGCGAAGTGTCGGCGGGAAGCCGCGGGACGATCAGCCGTCCCCACTCCTCACCGCGAGGTCCGACCGCGGTCATCGCCCAGCCACTGCTGCCTCGGTGGGTGGCGTGTCGAGAGCGGTATTCCCAGTTGTCAAGCAACATTACGGTCGATTCAGGCCCGGGTGCCACCGTAAGCGCTTGGTGCGCAAGATCTTCCAACACCACCGGTTCGTTGAGCATGCGCGCGGCTGCCTCGACGATCCCGGACGCTGACACCCGCTTCATGCTCAGGTCGGTGAACGTCGCGTGCACCCGGCGGTCGAACGCGACCGCGTCGAACTGCTCGGCCACAATCCGCCGATGTACTAGCTCGGTCACTTCGACGAACTTGATCTCGCGATGCAACGCCACCAGTGCGACGTTCAGGCTTTCTGCCAGCGCCGCCGTTTTCCTCGGCAGCGCCACCTCGGGGTTCAGTTCGGCGATCACCCCGAGCGCTCCCGCGTTTGCGATGCCGCGCAGGTACCTCGCGGGCGACTTCCGCAGCGCACTGCCCGTCGTCAAGATCAGCTCGCCGCCCTGCAACAGGGTCGACAAGTCCGCGACATCGCTGACGTGGACCCAGCGGATTTGTTCGTCCCATCGGTGGGTACTGAGCACCTCGGGCCGCCCCGCCTGGATAACGGGCAGATCGACCACTTCGGCCACCGTCAGAGGCATTTACATAGTGTAAGAGGAGGCCCGTATCGATTGACAACCTGCTGCGGCTCTACACCGGCTTTGACGGGCACGCTGGAGTCTGTGCAGAACACGATCGCTCATTGGATCGACAACAAGGCATATCCGGGCAACAGCGGCGCCACCGCGCCGGTGACCAATCCGGCGACGGGTGAGGTGACTGGGCAGGTGGCGCTGGCCAGTGTGGCGGACGCGCGGGCGGTGATCGATGCCGCGGTGGCGGCGTTTGCGGCGTGGCGGGACACCTCGCTGACCAAACGCGTCGCGATCCTGTTCACGTTCCGTGAGTTGCTCAACGCCCGCAAGGGTGAGCTGGCCGAGATCATCACCAGCGAGCACGGCAAGGTGGTCTCCGACGCATTGGGCGAAGTGTCGCGCGGTCAGGAGGTCGTCGAATTCGCCTGCGGTATCCCCCATCTGCTCAAGGGCGGGTTCACCGAGAACGCCTCGACCAAGGTCGACGTCTACTCCCTCCGCCAACCCTTGGGCCCGGTCGGCATCATCTCCCCGTTCAACTTCCCGGCCATGGTGCCGATGTGGTTTTTCCCCATCGCCATCGCCACCGGCAACACCGTCGTCCTCAAACCGTCGGAGAAGGATCCGTCGGCGTCGCTGTGGCTGGCGCAGCTATGGGCCGAGGCCGGGCTGCCGCCCGGGGTGTTCAACGTGCTGCAGGGCGACAAGACCGCCGTGGACGAGCTGCTGACCAACACCGCCCTCAAGTCGATCAGCTTCGTCGGGTCCACCCCGATCGCCCAATACGTCTACTCCACGGGCACCGCGGCCGGTAAACGCGTCCAAGCCCTGGGCGGGGCCAAGAACCACGCGGTCATCCTGCCCGACGCCGACCTGGACCTGGCCGCCGACGCGATGGTCAACGCCGGCTTCGGCTCAGCCGGCGAACGCTGCATGGCCATCAGCGCCGCCGTCGCGGTCGGGCCGATCGCCGATGACCTGGTCGCCAAGATCGCCCACCGCGCGGCCACCATCACCACCGGCGACGGCACCACCGACGCCGACATGGGCCCGCTGGTCACCAAGGCCCACCGCGACAAGGTCGCCGCCTACATCGACGCCGGCGAGGCCGACGGCGCCAAGATCGTCGTCGACGGCCGGGGTGTGCAGGCCAACGGCGGCAAGGACGGCTTCTGGCTGGGCCCCACCCTGATCGACCACGTCACCCCCCAGATGAGCATCTACACCGACGAGATCTTCGGACCCGTGCTGTCGGTGCTGCGCGTGGAAACCTACGACCAGGCCATCGACCTGATCAACGCCAACCCCTACGGCAACGGCACCGCCCTCTTCACCAACGACGGCGGCGCCGCGCGGCGCTTCCAAAACGAGGTCGAAGTCGGCATGGTCGGCATCAACGTACCCATCCCGGTACCGATGGCCTACTACAGCTTCGGCGGCTGGAAAGCCTCACTGTTCGGCGACACCCACGCCCACGGCACCGACGGCATCCACTTCTTCACCCGCGGCAAAGCCATCACCCAACGCTGGCTCGACCCCAGCCACGGCGGCCTCGAACTCGGCTTCCCCCAAAACAAATAACACGCAACACGATTGGGCTACGAGATGACAACTACCGATATCGCACCAGAGACTTCAACCGACCTCGCCGCCAAGGCGAACCGCCACCTGTGGGGCCATTTCGCACGGCACGGCCAGGGCATCACGCCGCCGATCATCACCCGTGGCGAGGGCGTGACAATCTGGGATGACAAGGGCAAGAGCTACATCGACGGATTGAGCGGCCTGTTCGTGGTCCAGGTCGGCCACGGCCGCAAGGAGCTCGCAGAGGCGGCGGCCAAGCAGGCCGAGACACTCTCGTTCTTCCCGCTGTGGTCCTACGCGACGCCGCCGGCCATTGAACTCGCCGAGCGGGTTGCCAATTACGCACCGGGAGATTTGAACCGGGTCTTCTTCACCACCGGCGGCGGCGAGGCCGTCGAAACCGCGTGGAAGCTCGCCAAGCAGTACTTCAAGCTCACCGGAAAGCCCGGCAAGCACAAAGTGGTCTCACGGTCCGTCGCCTATCACGGCACGCCGCAGGGCGCGCTGGCCATCACCGGAGTTCCGATCTTCAAGGCGCCGTTCGAACCGCTGACGCCCGGCGGGTTCCGCGTACCGAATACCAACTTCTACCGCGCACCCGCGCCATATGACACCGACCTCAAGGACTTCGGCCGGTATTGCGCCGACCGTATCGCCGAGGCCATCGAGTTCGAGGGCCCGGACACCGTCGCCGCGGTGTTCCTCGAACCGGTGCAGAACGCCGGCGGATGCATCCCGCCGCCGCCCGGATACTTCGAGCGGGTCCGCGAGATCTGCGACGAGTACGACGTGCTGCTGGTGTCCGACGAGGTCATCTGCGCCTACGGCCGCATCGGCTCGATGTTCGCCTGCGACGACTTCAACTATGTGCCGGACATGATCACCTGCGCCAAGGGCCTCACGTCGGGCTACTCGCCGATCGGCGCAATGATCGCCAGCGACAAGCTCTTTGAGCCGTACAACGACGGCAAGACCACCTTTCCGCACGGTTACACCTTCGGCGGGCACCCAGTGTCGTCGGCGGTCGCCCTTGCCAACCTCGACATCTTCGAGCGCGAGGGCATCAACGACCACGTCAAGCAGAACGCGCCCGCGTTCCGGGCAACGCTGGAGAAGCTCAACGATCTGCCGATCGTCGGCGACGTCCGCGGCGAGGGCTACTTCTATGCAATCGAACTGGTCAAGGACAAAGCCACCAAGGAGACATTCTCCAAACAAGAGGGTGGGCCGATGCTGGCCGCGCTGTCCAGTCGGCTGTTCGAGGCCGGCCTGTACTGCCGCGCCGACAACCGCGGCGACCCAGTCGTGCAGCTGGCTCCCCCGCTGATCAGCGGGCAGAGAGAGTTCGACGGGATCTACGAGATCCTGCGCAGCGTGCTGGAACAAGCCGGCCGAGCCCTCTGACTAGGCCGTCTGGCTCATACCGCACTGATCGTGAATCGGACAGCAACAGCTCCTCAGCAACCCTCGCTACGAGGTGGTCACAGCTCCAATTGTCATCACGACCACCCTCGACCACCCAGCCACAGCGGCGGCTCTTGGTCGTTGTACATGCTCTTCGGCCGCCATCGCTGTCTGCGTAACAGTCGACCAGCATGGTGCTCGGCCACGTCCTTGAGATACTCGACGTCGTCGCTGGTCCACGGGTGCTGGCCGGTCCCGTCCAACCACCACCTCGGTTGGCCGTCCTTTTCGTAGCGGGCTATCCGGTAGTGCCTGGCGACGTGCGTTCCGTTGGCATCAACCTGCCAGTCCAGCAGCCGCGGGCGGACGGCCTCGGGAGTCGGCTGGATGAATTCACCGGGGTGGGTTATCCGGATCTCGATGAACTCGGCACCCATGAATTCACCCTACCCACGCACGCTTGCTTGCGTCAGTAGTTCTACCTGCGAAGATGGCGGCCTCGACCCCAGCCGCGACTGCAACCACGCGGCGTCAGATGCGGAAGCTCACCACAACACCAAGTCGCGGTGTGAACGATGTCTTGGGACACCTGTAAACGATGTCCCGAGAGATCGACAACCTATGGCTTCTGACGCATGGGCGCAGGTTCGCGGGTCAGCACCAGTTCACGTTGACGGCGGAGCCCTGGTAGTTGACGTGCACCGAGCAATCGACCGGGCGAATGGTCACCGGGTGGGAGTGCGTCGAATACACGGCGTCATGATTCGGGTTGGCGGGCGCCGCCATCGCCGGTCCCGCCAAACCCAGAGTGACAGCGGCGAACGAACCTGCACTGACCATGGAAAGGGCTAACTTCTTCATTTCTTGACTCCTTGTTTCACTTAGCCGGGCTAAGTCGCTGCTAACGTGAAACACCCTCTGCCAGGGCGCAATTCCGTCAAGAGACCGATTTCCACCCAGCCCGCAACTGATCACAGCCGCGACCGAGATATGGCCCCGGGCACATTCGCAGCGGTTGGAAAGGTAGTCGTATCCATCGCGCCGTGGTGATGTTCGTGATCGTCAACGTCGCCTACTTCGGGCTACGGGGCGGGCTACACGGTCATCAAGTGGACCAGGACGGCGACCTCCGTCGCGTGCCCGTGGCCCTATCCCGAGGCGAAAGTGTATGACCCACAGGGCTTCTACGAACAATCCGGTCAACCGCGTCCGTTCTTCGCCGGCAGATGGTCGACCTGGATGACAGGACAGCCGCACGGCCATCCCGATGTATCACCCCCGATCGA
>JBKPSU010000004.1:0-137453 GCA_046735135.1 Actinomycetota bacterium | reverse complement strand
CCCTGACCACCACGATGAAGTCGGTCGGCGAAGCGATGTCGTTGGGCCGCAACTTCATCGAGGCACTCGGCAAGGTGATGCGGTCGCTGGAAACCGGGCGCGCAGGGTTCTGGACGGCACCGGATCCCGACGTGAGCGTCGCCGAGCTGCTGGACCGGCTCAAGACCCCGACCGACGGGCGGCTCTACGACATCGAGCTGGCGCTGCGGCTCGGCGCCCCCGTCGTGGACGTCGCGGCGGCCTCGGGTGTCGACCCCTGGTTCGTCGAGCAGATCAACGGACTGGTGGCGCTGCGCACCGAACTGCTCGATGCACCGGTGCTCGACGAGGACCTGCTGCGGCGAAGCAAGCACAACGGCCTCTCGGACCGCCAGATCGCCGCGCTTCGACCGGAACTGGCCGGAGAGGTCGGTGTCCGCGTATTGCGAGGGCGGCTCGGTATCCACCCGGTGTACAAGACCGTCGACACCTGTGCGGCCGAGTTCGAGGCCAAGACGCCCTACCACTACAGCAGCTACGAACTCGACCCCGCCGCCGAGACCGAGGTGGCCCCGCAGACCGACAAGCCCAAGGTGCTGATCCTCGGGTCTGGCCCCAACCGCATCGGCCAGGGCATCGAGTTCGACTACAGCTGCGTGCACGCCGCGACGACATTGAGCCAGGCCGGTTTCGAGACGGTGATGGTCAACTGCAACCCCGAGACGGTGTCCACCGACTACGACACCGCCGACCGGCTGTACTTCGAACCGCTGACCTTCGAAGACGTCCTCGAGGTGTTCTACGCCGAATCCGCCTCCGGTGCAGGTGGTCCCGGTGTCGTCGGTGTGATCGTGCAGCTCGGCGGCCAGACGCCGCTGGGCCTCGCCGAGCGCCTGGAGAAGGCGGGCGTGCCGATCGTCGGCACCAGCCCGAAGGCCATCGACCTGGCCGAGGACCGCGGCGCTTTCGGCGAGGTGTTGAACATCGCCGGACTGCCTGCACCCCGCTTCGGCACGGCGACCAGTTTCGAACAGGCCCGCCGCATCGCGGCGGAGATCGGCTATCCCGTGCTGGTGCGGCCGTCGTACGTGCTGGGCGGGCGCGGCATGGAGATCGTCTACGACGAGCAGACCCTGCAGGGCTACATCACCCGCGCCACCGAACTGTCACCCGAGCATCCGGTGCTCGTCGACCGGTTCCTGGAGGACGCCATCGAGATCGACGTCGACGCGCTGTGCGACGGCGCCGAGGTCTACATCGGCGGCATCATGGAGCACATCGAGGAGGCAGGCATCCACTCCGGCGACTCGGCGTGTGCGCTG
This sequence comes from Actinomycetota bacterium, assembly GCA_046735135.1. GTDB lineage: Bacteria > Actinomycetota > Actinomycetes > Mycobacteriales > Mycobacteriaceae > Mycobacterium. Next base: position 136,152 of record JBKPSU010000004.1, on the reverse strand, counting down.
CCGCCGGTGACGTTGGGCCGCAGCGACATCGAGTCGGTACGCAAGGCGACCGAGGCCATCGCACATGGCATCGGCGTCGTCGGCCTACTCAACGTGCAGTACGCGCTGAAGGACGACGTGCTCTATGTGCTGGAAGCCAATCCGCGTGCCAGCCGTACCGTGCCGTTCGTGTCGAAGGCCACCGCGGTGCCGCTGGCCAAGGCCTGCGCCCGGGTCATGCTGGGCGCCACCATCGCCCAGCTGCGCGAAGAGGGTGTGCTCGCAGCTACCGGGGACGGCGCCACCACCCCGCGCAACGCGCCGGTCGCGGTGAAGGAGGCGGTGCTGCCGTTCCACCGCTTCCGCAAGGCTGACGGCTCCAATATCGACTCGCTCCTCGGTCCCGAGATGAAGTCGACCGGCGAAGTGATGGGCATCGACCACGACTTCGGCAGCGCCTTCGCCAAGAGCCAAACCGCCGCATACGGCTCGCTGCCGGCGCAGGGCACGGTGTTCGTGTCGGTTGCCAACCGCGACAAGCGGTCGCTTGTGTTCCCTGTCAAACGGCTCGCGGACCTCGGCTTCCGCGTGCTCGCCACCGGAGGAACCGCAGAAATGCTGCGGCGCAACGGAATTCCCTGCGACGAGGTGCGCAAGCACTTCGAGCCGCCGGGACACGGCAAGCCCGCCATCTCCGCCGTCGACGCCATCAAGGCCGGTGAGGTCGACATGGTGATCAACACCCCATACGGCAACTCGGGCCCTCGCATCGACGGCTACGAGATCCGCTCGGCCGCAGTCGCGATGAATATCCCGTGCGTGACGACGGTGCAGGGCGCGTCGGCCGCGGTGCAGGGCATCGAGGCGGGAATCCGCGGCGACATCGGCGTGATGTCGCTGCAGGAACTGCACAGCGCGCTGGGGCCGGCTTGACGACTTCCGCGTTCGGCAGCCGCCTTGCCGCGGCGGTGTCGGAGCGCGGTCCGCTCTGCCCCGGTATCGATCCGCATCCCGAGCTGCTCGCCGCATGGGGACTGTCGGTCGATGCCGACGGAATGCGGACGTTCTGCGACCGCTGTGTCGCCGCATTCGCGGGCTTCGCGGTGGTCAAGCCGCAGGTGGCGTTCTTCGAAAGCTATGGCGCCGTGGGTTATTCAGTGCTGGAGGACACCATCGCCGCGCTTCGCACGGTCGGAGTACTGGTGCTGGCCGACGCGAAGCGCGGCGATATCGGATCCACGATGGCCGCCTACGCAGCCGCCTGGGCCGGTGACTCCCCGCTGGCCGCCGACGCCGTCACCGCTTCGCCCTACCTCGGTTTCGGCTCGCTCGACCCGCTACTCGACCTCGCCGCCGCAAACGGCAGAGGTGTCTTCGTGCTGGCAGCCACCTCCAATCCCGAAGGCGCATCCGTGCAGAACGCGACGCGGGGCGACAGCACGGTAGCGCAGTCGGTGGTCGACGCCGCCGCCGCGCGCAACCGCGACGACATGGCCGGCTCGGTCGGTGTGGTGGTCGGAGCCACCCTCACCGATCCTCCCGACGTGGGCGGACTCGGGGGACCGGTGCTCGTGCCGGGTGTGGGTGCGCAGGGCGGAAAGCCCGAGATGCTCGGCGGATTCGCCGGTGCACGGCCCGGCCAGCTGCTGCCCGCGGTGTCGCGGGAGATCCTGCGGGCCGGTCCCGACGTGACGGCGCTGCGAGAGGCTGCGGAAAAGTACCGCGATGCGGTCGCTTACCTGGTGTGATTGAGACGCACGTGGCAACCCGCTGGAGGGCGCTGTGGAGATGTCGATGACTGCCTACGACGTCGCGGAATGGTCTGAGTTCGGCGTCGCGGTGCTCGGCGGCGCTGCCGCGCTGGCAGGCCTTCTCTTCGTCGCGGTGTCGCTGAACATCGAAGAGGTGCTTCGGTATTCGGGTGTGCCCGCGCGGTCCGCCGCCACGCTCGGCCTGCTGGTGTCGATTCTGCTGACCGCCACGTTTCTGGTCACGCCCGATCAGCCGCGCATCGCGGTCGCCGTCGAGATCCTCGTCGTCGGCGTCGGCATGCTGATCGGGGCGATCTACGCGATGATGCGGCAGCGCGATGCGCCGACGCAGAAGGCGATGGTGTCATCGCTTTTGTTGGTGCTGCCCGCCGTGTTGTTGATCGTCGCGGGCGTCTCGCTGTGCGCGGAGGCGGGCGGAGGTCTGTACTGGGTTGCCGCCGCTGTCGCAGTCGGTTTCGTCTCCACGTCGGCGAACGCCTGGGTGGTGCTGGTCGAGATCAAGCGGTGACAAGCGACGGCGGGACACTTCGACCGTGCCCCGCCGTCTCGTAGTGGCCTGTCTTACAGCGGAATCCACTGCCCGCCGAACCAAAAGCCCCAACCCATGCCGTTGCCTGCGGGTATCGGGTTGACCTGCTGGCCGTTCCAGTTGAACGGCTGGTGGTCGAATCGGCCCTGGTCAATGCCACGCTGATGCCAGTCCATTGGGGCAGGACCGCCGCGGTTCCAGTCATCGTGGTGATCGCAGGGCGGCGCGCCAGGCGCGTCGCAACGCGGGGCAGGCGGTGGCCCCCATGGATCGGCTGACGCCGTGGCCAGCCCGACACCGAGAAGGCCGGGAAGCCCGACGCCCCCGGCGAGTGCCGATGCGTAAATGGCCCGTTTGAAGGTCATCACTGTCTCCAGTCATCGTGTGTGGGCGCGTGTTCGCCGCACGGATTCGACGCTACGAAGACGAAATGGGCCGGCACTGTGGTGACAGTAGACGACCGCTGTGGAAGTGGTAACACTTCGAAAACCGCTCGCGCTCAAGGTGTTAAGACAGCAGATGTCCAGCTCGAGCACGGCGCGTTGCCAGCGCGACGATTACGATGACGCCGCGCGCGACGAGGACGTCCTCGTCACTTCCCGCGAAATTGGGGGCACCTCCCGCGAAATAGCATTCCTGGTCGTGATCTCGCGTTATTCACAGCCATAGCTTCTCGCTCGCGGAGTGGGCCGATGCGCAGGCGTTCAGGCCCGGAAATGCGCTACTACGTGACGTAGTTGTCGGCCGCAAGCGGTGGCGCGAAATTGACGCGAAGTCGCCCCGACACGCCCGAAACTCGGTGACCAGGCAAAATTTTCTTTTTTTGAAGGTTCACAGACGGGCTGGCCGCCGGGTCGGTCGTTCAGAACGACCGCGCCGGGGTTCGCGACCGCCGAAAAAGCCGTCATGAGCAGGCGATTTTCGGGTTTCCCCTGCGAACTCCCAACCGGATTCCGGCTCGGTGCCCGCACTTTCCTCGGTCGAGCACGCTGGGGTTTTGGCGGCCCAAGCCGGGGGGTGGGGTTAGCTTTCGTCAGGATGCGTGGGTACGGTCGTCGCTGCTGGCTGGTGTTATGCCAGCCGAGACAAAACAGTGATGGCGACGATACGGAGGAACCCGTGGCCCTTCCCCAGTTGACCGACGAACAGCGCGCGGCAGCGTTGGAGAAGGCTGCTGCCGCACGTCGAGCACGTGCCGAACTCAAAGATCGGCTCAAGCGCGGCGGCACCAACCTCAAGCAGGTGCTGAAGGATGCCGAGACCGACGAGGTCTTGGGCAAGATGAAGGTTTCTGCGCTCCTGGAAGCCCTGCCCAAGGTCGGCAAGGTCAAGGCGCAGGAAATCATGACCGAACTCGAGATCGCCCCGACCCGCAGGCTGCGTGGCCTCGGCGACCGTCAGCGCAAGGCGCTGCTGGAAAAGTTCGACCAGTAATTCCGGGCGCATAAGTTGAGCGCCGGCCGGGGGGCCGGACGGACAGTCGTGCTGTCCGGCCCCTCAGCCGTCGGGAAATCGACTGTTGTCCGCTGTCTGCGTGACCGCGTTCCCGACTTGTACTTCAGCGTCTCCGTGACCACCAGGGCACCGCGGCCCGGCGAGGTCGACGGCGTCGACTACTCGTTTGTCTCGGCCGAACGGTTTCAGCAGCTGATCGATGACGGCGCACTGCTCGAATGGGCCGAGATCCACGGCGGGCTGCACAGATCCGGCACCCCCGCCCAGCCCATTCGCGACGCTCTTTCGGCCGGGAATCCGGTGCTCATCGAGGTCGACCTGGCCGGCGCCCGCGCCGTCAAGCAGGCGATGCCCGAGGTCCTCACGGTGTTCCTGGCGCCGCCCAGCTGGGAAGCACTCGAGAGTCGGCTGACCGGGCGGGGCACCGAGACGCCCGATGCGATGAACCGCCGCCTGGCGACCGCTCGCGCCGAACTGGCCGCCCAGGACGACTTCGATACCGTCGTCGTGAACAGTCAATTGGAGTCTGCCTGCGACGAATTGGTATCCTTGCTGGTGGGCAGCGCGCCGAGGACGGCGAGACGCGATCCGTAAGCTACTTGAGCATTTCACCAAAAACGCCAGGAGAATTTTTTAGTGAGCACCCCGCACGCCGACGCACCGTTGGCCGCAGTTGGAGACCTCGAAGTCGTCAAGTCCCGTCACGAGGGCTACGACACCCCGGTCGGCATCACCAACCCGCCGATCGACGAGCTTCTCGACCGCGCATCGAGCAAGTACGCACTGGTGATCTACGCCGCCAAACGCGCACGCCAGATCAACGACTACTACAACCAGCTCGGCGACGGCATCCTCGAGTACGTCGGCCCGCTCGTCGAGCCTGGCCTGCAGGAGAAGCCGCTGTCGATCGCGCTCCGCGAGATCCACGAAGACCTGCTCGAGCACACCGAGGGCGAGGGCTAGGCCCGAGCGCTTATGGAGCGCAAGCGGATCATCGTCGGCGTCGCCGGTGGCATCGCCGCCTACAAGGCGGCGACGGTTGTCCGGCAGCTCGCCGAAGCCGGCCATGCCGTCCGCGTCGTTCCCACCGAGTCAGCGCTGCGGTTCGTCGGCGCCGCGACCTTCGAGGCGCTGTCGGGCAATCCCGTCCACAGCGACGTCTGGGATGACGTCCACGAGGTGCCGCATGTGCGCATCGGGCAGGAAGCCGATCTCGTCGTGGTCGCGCCTGCCACCGCTGACCTGCTGGCCCGTGCCGTCGCCGGCCGGGCCGACGACCTGCTGACCGCGACGCTGCTGACCGCCCGATGTCCGGTGCTCTTCGCACCCGCCATGCACACCGAGATGTGGTTCCACCCCGCGACCGTCGCCAACGTGGCGACGCTGCGCCGCCGCGGCGCCATCGTCCTCGAACCCGCATCCGGCCGGCTCACCGGGGCCGACACGGGCGCGGGCCGGCTGCCCGAGGCCGAAGAGATCACCACACTGGCCCAGTTGCTTCTCGAGCGCACCGATGCGCTCCCGTACGACTTGGCCGGCGTCAAGGTGCTCGTCTCCGCGGGCGGCACCCGCGAACCGCTCGATCCCGTGCGGTTCATCGGCAACCGCTCCTCCGGCAAACAGGGCTACGCGATGGCACGTGTCGCCGCGCAGCGCGGCGCCGAGGTCACACTGATCGCGGGCAACACCGCGGGCCTCGTCGACCCGGCGGGCGTGCACGTCGAGCACATCGGCTCGGCCGCCCAGCTGCACGACGCGGTATCCAAGCACGCCCCCGACGCGCACGTGCTCGTGATGGCCGCCGCCGTCGCCGACTTCCGGCCCGCGCACGTGGAAACCAGCAAGATCAAAAAGGGCGCCAGCGAGCCGACGGCCATCGAGCTGACCCGCACCGACGACGTCCTGGCGGGCACCGTACGGGCGCGGTCCGACGGTCAACTGCCCAACATGCGAGCGATCGTCGGGTTCGCCGCCGAGACCGGCGACGCGAACGGTGACGTGCTGTTCCACGCCCGCGCCAAGCTTGCCCGTAAGGGCTGTGATCTGCTCGTCGTCAACGCCGTCGGCGAGAACCGCGCATTCGAGGTGGACAGCAACCAGGGGTGGTTGCTGGCCGCCGACGGCACCGAGGTGGCGCTGGAGCACGGTTCGAAAACTCTGATGGCCAGCCGTATCGTTGACGCGATCGTGGCCTTCCTGCACAACAGCGGCGGGTGACCGGAACGCACACATTCCCATGCGTGTAAGGGTTGCGCGCGACGGGGGCACACGCTTGGGTGCAACAGAGCACGCATATAATTTGATTAACTAACTTTCCCGGAAAGCTGCAGTGAGAGGAATGACACCGTGAGCGAAGGTCGGCTGTTTACCAGTGAGTCGGTGACGGAAGGACACCCCGACAAGATCTGCGACGCGATCAGCGACTCGGTGCTCGACGCACTGCTCGCCGACGATCCCAAGTCCCGGGTCGCGGTCGAGACGCTCGTCACGACCGGCCAGGTGCATGTCGTCGGCGAGGTGACGACTTCGGCGAAGGAGGCGTTCGCCGACATCACGAACACGGTGCGCAGCCGCATCCTCGAGATCGGCTACGACTCGTCGGACAAGGGCTTCGACGGCACCACCTGCGGCGTGAACATCGGCATCGGCGCCCAGTCGCCCGACATCGCGCAGGGCGTCGACACCGCCCACGAAACCCGCGTCGAGGGCGCGGGTGACCCGCTGGACCTGCAGGGCGCGGGCGATCAGGGCCTGATGTTCGGTTACGCCATCAAGGACACCCCCGAGCTGATGCCGCTGCCGATCGCGCTGGCGCACCGGCTGTCGCGCAGGCTCACCGAGGTCCGCAAGAGCGGCGTGCTCGACTACCTGCGCCCCGACGGCAAGACCCAGGTCACCGTGCAGTACGAGGGCAACACCCCCGTCCGCCTCGACACCGTCGTGTTGTCGACCCAGCACGCCGACGGCATCGACCTCGTGGCCACGCTCACCCCGGACATTCGGGAAAAAGTCGTCAACACGGTGCTGAATGACCTGGCGCACGACTCCATGGACACCTCCGACTACCGCCTGCTGGTCAACCCGACCGGCAAGTTCGTGCTCGGCGGCCCGATGGGCGACGCAGGCCTGACCGGCCGCAAGATCATCGTCGACACCTACGGCGGCTGGGCCCGTCACGGCGGCGGCGCGTTCTCAGGCAAGGATCCCTCCAAGGTGGACCGTTCAGCGGCGTACGCGATGCGCTGGGTGGCAAAGAACGTGGTCGCAGCGGGGCTCGCCGAGCGGATCGAGGTTCAGGTGGCCTACGCGATCGGCAAGGCCGCCCCGGTCGGGCTGTTCGTCGAGACGTTCGGGACCGAGACCGTGGACCCGGCCCGCATCGAAAAGGCCATCACCTCGGTGTTCGACCTGCGACCGGGCGCGATCGTCCGCGATCTGGACCTGCTGCGCCCGATCTACGCGCAGACGGCAGCCTACGGGCACTTCGGCCGTACCGACGTCGAGCTGCCGTGGGAGCAGCTGAACAAGGTCGACGAGCTGAAGGCTTCCGTCTAGGCAGCGAACGTGTAGTCGCTGAGCGGGAAGCGGCGGCTGCGCCAGTACGCCTCCATCGTGGTGGCCGGCCGCAGCGGCACATCGCCGTTCTTGTCGAAGTAGTAGCTGTTGGCCAGCGAGCAGCTGTCCTGCCAGAAGATCTGGCGGTGCCGCTTGCGCATCATCTCGGCGAAGTAGCGGTCGTTGGCCTCTTGCGTCACCTCGACCCGGGTGGCGCCGCGGCGCCCCGCGTGCTTGATGCAACGGACGATGTGGTGGCTCTGCGACTCGATGAGCGCGAAGTACGAGGAACCGACATAGCCGTAGGGGCCGAACACCGTGAAGAAGTTCGGGAATCCCGGGATGCTCACGCCCTCGTATGCCTGCAGCCGGTGGTCCTCCCAGAATCGCGTCAGCGACTCGCCGCCTGGTCCGGTCACCGGATAGGTAAGCGCCCCTTCGGGATCCAGCACCTTGAATCCGGTGGCCAGGATGAGCACATCGACCTCACGGGACTCGCGGTCGATGGTGGCGACGCCGGATCCGGTGATCTTCTCGATCGGCTCGGTGACCAGGCTGACGTTGTCGCGATTGAACGTCGCCAGATACGTGTTGTGGAAACCCGGCCGCTTGCACCCGACGGCGTAGCGGGGCGTCAGCTTGTCGCGCACAACGGGATCGTTGACCTGCTGGCGGAGATAGGCCTTGCCGAACTTGGGCGCCCGCTTGGCCATCGGGTTCAACGTGAAGTACTGCGCGGCGAGCGGGAACGTCACCTCGACGTAGGCCTGGCTCACCAGGCGCTGGATCGCCTTGCCGCCCGGAAGGCGCATCGCACGGCGCGCGGCGGGGGACAGCGGGACGTCCGCCTTCGGAAAGCACCAGATCGGTGTGCGCTGAAAAACGGTGAGGTGCTTGACGATCGGCGCGATCTCCGGGATCACCTGGACGGCGGACGCCCCTGTGCCGATGATCGCGACGCGTTTGCCGGTCAGGTCCTGGCTGTGATCCCAGCGCGCGGTGTGCATGGTGACCCCGGCGAACGAGTCGACGCCTGCGATGTCGGGCAGGTTCGGCGTGGTCAGCACGCCGCCCGCATTGATGAGGAAGCGCGCGGTCACGCGGTCGGCGGAGTCGGTCTCGATATGCCACAGGTTGGTGGCGTCGTCGAACGACGCACCGAGCACCTTGGTGTTGAACCGGGTCTTGGGCGCCAGGCCGTATTTGTGGAAGCAATGCTGCGCGTACGCCTTCAGTTCCCGGCCGGGTGCGTAGGTCCGCGTCCAATCGGGGCTCTGCTCGAATGAGAATTGGTAGGAGAACGACGGAATATCAACGGCGATACCGGGATAAGTGTTCCAGTGCCAGGTGCCGCCGGGGCCGTCGGCATTGTCGATCACCAGGTAGTCACCCATGCCCACCTTGTCGAGGGCGATCGCGGTGCCGATTCCGGAGAATCCGGCACCGACGATGACGGTGTCGTGATCGGGCGCTGTCATTGGGCCTCCGCTTCGAGATTAGCGGACCGTTCAGTACCTTCGACGAATGGCGTCCACCGATGCGGAAACGGCCGGTTTCTCATCGGTCACCAACCCGCACCGCAGAACCCGAGCGCTGTGGCTGGCGGCCATCGTCGTCGCCGTCTGCTACGGGCTCTTCCTGATCGTCACCGCGCTGCGGTTACCCGCGGGAGCCGAGCTCACCGGCCAGTTCTGGCCGCAGCCCGCGGTCAAGGCCGCCGCGGCGGTGCTGCTCGCGGCGGCCGCCGTGACCCACCCGATCGCGCGGGAGCGGCGATGGCTGATCGGCGCCCTCGTCGGCTCCGCGGCCGGTGACTTCCTGCTGGCGGTGCCGTGGTGGGAGCCGTCGTTCGTGCTCGGGTTGGCCGCCTTCCTCGTCGCACACCTGTGCTTCCTCGGCGCGCTTCTGCCATTGTGTGCCGCGTCGGCGCCGCGGCTGACGGCGGCGGCGGTCGTGGTGGTGGCGTGCATCGCACTGCTGATCTGGTTCTGGCCCAAGCTGATCGCCGAGGGTATGGCGCTGCCCGTGACGGTGTACATCGCCGTCCTCGGCGCGATGGTGTGCGCCGCGCTGCTGGCCCGGCTGCCTACGCCTTGGACGGCCATCGGCGCGGTGTGTTTCGCGGTGTCGGACGGCATGATCGGAATCGGCAAGTTCGTGCTGCAGTCAGAGGCGCTCGCGGTGCCGATCTGGTGGGCGTACGCGACGTCGTTGGTGCTGATCACCGCCGGCTTCTTTTTCGGCCGGACGTCCGACACTTCTGCTAGACGGTAGATGTGACCAAGACCGCCGCGGAGCACGAGCCGATCGCCCGTGTGCTCCCGATGCTGTCTGTGCCGCACCTGGATCGCGAGTTCGATTACCTGGTGTCCGCCGAACAGTCCGACGACGCGCAACCCGGCGTGCGGGTACGGGTGCGGTTCCACGGCCGTCTGGTCGACGCATTCATCCTCGAAAGACGCTCGGAGACAGACCATGTCGGCAAGCTGGGCTGGCTGGACCGAGTGGTGTCGGCCGAACGCGTGCTGACACCGGATGTGCGCCGCCTCGTCGACGCCGTGGCCGCGCGGTACGCAGGTACCCGCGCCGACGTGCTGCGCCTGGCGATCCCGCCGCGCCACGCCAACGTCGAAAAGCAGCCACCCGCCGAACCCGTAGCCGTCTCCGTCGCACCCGTGGACACCGCGGGATGGGCCGAATACGGCACGGGTGAACAGTTTTTCGACGCGCTTCGGGAAGGCCGCGCCGCCCGTGCGGTGTGGCAGGCGCTGCCCGGCGAGCGGTGGGCCGACCGACTCGCCGAAGCCGCGGCCGTCGCGATCCAGTCCGGGCGCGGGGTGCTTGCCGTCGTCCCCGACCAGCGAGACGTCGACGCGCTGGCCGCCGCCTGTGTCCGGCTCGTCGACGAAAGCCGCATGGTGGCACTGTCGGCGGGTCTCGGCCCGGCGCAGCGGTACCGGCGCTGGCTTGCGGCGTTGCGGGGTTCGGCGCGCCTAGTCATCGGAACGAGAAGCGCGGTATTCGCCCCGGTCGCCGATCTCGGGCTGGTGCTGGTGTGGGACGACGGCGACGAGACCCTCGCGGAACCCCGCGCGCCGTATCCGCACGCCAGGGAAGTGGGAATGCTCCGCGCACACCAATTACGTTGCGCGGCAATGATCGGCGGGTACTCCCGCACCGCGGAAGCGCAGGCGTTGGTGCGAAGCCGATGGGCGCACGATCTGGTGGCCGCCAGGGCGGTGGTGCGGTCACGGGCGCCGCGGGTGATCGCGCTCGAAGACAGTGGGTACGCGCAGGAACGCGATGGGGCGGCGCTTAGTGCCCGGCTGCCGTCGATGGCGCTGCGCGCGGCACGAACGGCGCTGGATGCCGGCTGCCCGGTGCTGGTCCAGGTGCCGCGCCGGGGTTATGTGCCTGCGCTGGCGTGCGGCCGCTGCCGCACCATCGCGCGCTGCAGGCACTGCACCGGCCCGCTGTCGCTGCCCGATCGGGACGCGGCGGGCGCGGTGTGCCGGTGGTGCGGGCGCGAGGAGGCCGCACTGCGCTGCGTTCGGTGTGGGTCCGACACCGTGCGCGCCGTCGTCGTCGGTGCACGCCGAACCGCCGAGGAACTCGGCAGGGCGTTTCCCGGCGTCACCGTCATCACCTCCGGCGGCGACGCCGTCGTGCCCGCGGTGCCCGGTGATCCGGCCCTAGTCATCGCGACGCCGGGCGCCGAACCGGTGGCCGCGGGCGGCTACGGCGCGGCTCTGCTGCTGGACGCCTGGGCGCTGCTCGGCAGGCAGGACCTGCGCGCCGCCGAGGACACCCTGCGTCGCTGGATGACGGCGAGCACGCTGGCGCGCAGCCACGGCGACGGCGGTGTGGTCGCCGTGGTGGCCGAGTCGACGGTGCCGACCGTTCAGGCGCTGATCCGCTGGGACCCGGTCGGGCACGCCGAGGCCGAGTTCGACGGCCGCACGGACGTCGGTCTGCCTCCCGCGGTACACATCGCAGCCATCGACGGGGCCCCTGAAGCGGTGGCCGCGCTCCTCGATACGGCTGACCTTCCCGAATCCGCCGATCTGCTGGGGCCGGTCGACCTGCCGCTCGGAGCGCGTCGACCTCCTGGCACGCCTGCCATCGGCCCGGTCAGCCGCATGCTGGTCCGGGTGCCGCGGGCAGGCGGCCTCGAGCTGTCGGCGGCGCTGCGGCGGGCCACCGGGGTGCTCAGCGCGCGCCATGATCAGGAGCCCGTTCGGGTACAAATCGACCCGTTGCACATAGGGTAGTGCGAGAATCCGGCTCCGGGACCGAACAGGAGGTGGCATGCGGCGGATAATCGGATGGTCGATTCCGTTGGTGCTCATCGCCTTTGGGCTGCTGTGGCCGCTTGTCTTCACGGGTGGACACGACGAGAGTCCTGCCAGCGATCCCGTGGCGTTCAGCAACTACAAGGTCGACCTCGTCGTCGATGCCGACGGCCGGCTCGACGCGGTCGAGACGATCACCGCCGAGTTCCCCGCGGACAGGCACGGCCTGCTGAAGTTCTGGCCCGTCGACAACCAGAACATGAAGGGGGTGCGCCAGATACCGGACGTCACGTCGATCCAGCTCGACGGCCGGTCGGCGGCCTACCAGATGCAGTGGGAGGACGGTAAACGCTTCCGGGTGGCCAAGATCGGCGACCGGGAGAAGTATCTCAGCGCGGGCACGCACGAGTTCGAGATCCGCTACACCATCCCCGGCGTGCTGGACCCCGGCGGCGTCGGTGCCGACAAGATCTTCGCCGATTCGATCGGCGACGCGTCAGGGTCGCCGTCGGCGTTCTACTGGAACGTCATCGGCCAGGCGTGGAACAACAGGATCGACCGCGCCGAGATTTCGGTGCGGCTGCCGGGCGATGTGACCGGCGCTGCGTGCTCGGTAGGGTTCGGGGTGGGGGCGAAGTGCAGCGGCCTGAGCATGAGCGGCAACGAGGTCGCGCTGATGGCGACCAATCTGGCACCGCGCACGCCCGTGACGGTGCGGGCGGGTGTCGACGTGCCGACGCCGCAGCGGGAGGAACTGCCGTGGTCCTACACCTGGGACCGGGTGCTCGGCCAGTCGATGACCGGCCTGATCTGGATCCTGAGCCTGACCGTGGTGGTGGGCCTCGGCGCGTACCTGTGGTATCGGACGACGGTCGAGCCGTCGCCCGGATTCCCGCTGCAGTATGCACCGCCGCCGGGTCTCGGGCCGGTGCAGACGGAGTACATCCGCACCGAGCGCGTTCCGAAGAACGCGCTGACCGCCACGCTGTTCTATCTGGCCGAGCGCAAGCTGATCGAGCTCGAGCAGATCAACGACGAACACTGGAGAATCCGGGGCCTAGCCGACGTATCCGACTGGGAGCAGCAACTCGATCCCGTCAGTCGCAAGGTCGGCATCGCGCTCAAGGTGAACAGGCGCGGTGAGGAGTTCGAGGCGAAGAAGACGGTGAAGTCCGGCGAGAAACTGAACAACGCCAAGACCGACATCGCCAAGGCCGTGGAGAAGTGGGCCTTCGACAGCGGCCTGATGGTCAAGCGCAAGAACGAGCTGTGGGTGCGCACGGCCAACGTCGTCGCCTTGCTGGCGGCGGTGTGCTGTTTCTTTATGTGGTTCGGCATCCCGTTCACCGCGTGGGGCCTGCCGTTCGCCGCGTTCTTTCTTTTCTCCGCGCGGTCGTGGACCAACGGGGTCGGCACTCGCCGCACCGCAGCCGGACGCGAACTGTGGTCGCAGGCCGGCGGTTTCCACCGCATGCTGGCGACCGACTCGGCGGAATCGCGGTTCGACTTCTCCGCCCGAAAGGATCTCTACACCGCTTACGTGCCGTTCGCCGTCGCGGCGGGCGCCGCAGCGCTGTGGGCCAAGAAGTACGAGACCACGATGGGTGCGCCTGCCCCGCAACCGGATTGGTATAACTCGTCGTCGTCGACCTCGCCGGGGTGGGCGTTCGCAGGCGGTTCCGGCGGCGCGAACTTCGACAGCTTCGATTCGGCGCTGTCGTCGTCGATAGGTGCATACACCGCATCTCAGTCGTCGTCATCGTCTGGTGGCAGCAGCGGAGGCGGCGGCTTCAGCGGCGGTGGTGGCGGCGGAGGCGGCGGCGGGGGAGGCGGATCATGGTAACGCCGCTGCTGATCATCGTGCTGGTGCTGGCGGTGCTGATTCTGATCGGCTTCATGATGGGCTACAACAAGATTCGGTCCTCCAACATCCGGGTGGACGAGGCATTGTCCGGTATCGATGTGGAGCTGACACGCCGCGCGGCGCTGATACCGAGCCTGGTGCACACCGTGCAGACCTTCGCGGCGCACGAGAAAGGCATCCTCGACCATGTGACCGATGCAAGGGCTGCACTGACGTCGGCGACGTCAGGAAAGTCGGTGGCACAGCGCAGCGCCGCAGAGAAGGAGCTCGACACTGCGCTGGCGCCGGTGCTGGCGCTTGGTCAGAGCTATCCGCAGCTGAACTCGTCGAACAACTTCCTCAACCTGCAGGAGAATCTCGCCGACACCGAGAACAAGTTGGCGTTCGCCCGTCAGTACTACAACGACGCTGTCGCCACGCTGAACCGCGCCGTCAGCACGTTGCCCTGGATGCTCGTCGCGCCGCTGAGCGGCGTGTCCGAACGCGACTATTACCAGGCGCCCCGCTAGACATGCGCATCGTCTTCGCAGGCACCCCCGAGCCCGCTCTGCCGTCGCTGCGCAGGCTCATCAATTCTGCGCGGCACGATGTGGTAGCGGTGCTCACCCGCCCGGACGCCGCATCCGGCCGCCGGGCCAAGCCGTCGCCATCACCTGTGGCAGCGCTCGCGCTCGAACGCGATATCCCGGTGTTGCGGCCGAGAAGGCCGAACTCCAACGAATTCGTCGCAGAGCTTGCCGATCTCGCGCCCGACGCATGCGCAGTGGTCGCATACGGGGCGCTGCTGCGCGACGGTCTGCTCGGCGTGCCCCGCCGCGGCTGGATCAACCTGCACTTCTCGCTGCTACCCGCGTGGCGTGGTGCCGCGCCGGTGCAGGCAGCGATCGCCGCGGGCGATGCGGTCACCGGTGCCACCACGTTCGCGATCGAGCCCGCCCTGGACTCCGGGCCCGTGTACGGCGTCGTCACCGAGACGATCCGGCCCACCGACACCGCGGGGGATCTGCTTGACCGGCTGTCGATTTCGGGCGCCGCATTGCTCGAGACGACGCTGGACGGTATCGCCGACGGGTCGCTGACGCCGGTGCCGCAACCGCCGGACGGCGTGACCGTCGCGCCGAAGGTCACCGTCGAGGACGCAAGGGTGCGCTGGGACCTGCCCGCCCACGTCGTCGACCGAAAGATCCGCTCGGTCACGCCGAACCCGGGGGCATGGACCCTTGTCGGTGACCTCAGAATCAAGCTGGGGCCGGTGACGGTCGACGATGCAGCGCAGGGCCCGTTGCCTCCCGGTGCGATTCGTGTCGACCGCAGCGGCGTTCGCATCGGCACGGCCTCGCAGCCGGTGCTGCTGGGAAGCGTTCAGCCGCCAGGCAAGAAGCTGATGGACGCTGCGGCGTGGGCGCGTGGTGCCCGGCTCGACGATTCGGCATGGGCCCAATGAGGTCGCAGTGACAAAGCCCCGCAGGCCGCACCGTAAGCCGCTCGACCCTGCCCGCCGCGCGGCGTTCGACGTCCTGCGTGCGGTCACGGAGCGAGATGCATACGCGAATCTTGTTCTGCCCGCGCTGCTCCGCGAGCGTGGAATCACCGGACGCGACGCCGCATTCGCGACCGAGCTGGCCTACGGCGCCTGCCGCACCCGGGGGCTCCTCGACGCCGTAATCGCCGAGGCCGCGGGGCGTCCGCCGGATCGCATCAGCGCGGTGCTGCTCGACCTGCTGCGGCTGGGTACCTACCAGTTGCTTCGCACGCGCGTCGACGCGCACGCCGCTGTCTCCACCATCGTCGAGCAAGCTGGCATCGAATTCGATTCGGCGCGAGCGGGTTTCGTCAACGGCGTGCTTCGCGCCATCGCAGGGCGCGACGAGCGGTCATGGACTGACGAGCTGGCGCCCGCCGCGGACACCGACCCTGTCGGTCACATCGCATTCGTGCACGCCCATCCGCGATGGATCGCCCAGGCATTCACCGACGCGCTCGGCGCCGACGCGGGTGAGCTGGATGCACTGCTGACGGCCGACGACGCCCGACCGCTCGTCCATCTCGCCGCCAGGCCGGGCGTGTTGACGGCAGTCGACCTCGCCGAGGCCGTGGACGGCACCGTCGGCCGCCACTCGCCGTACGCGGTCTATTTGGCCGGCGGCGACCCCGGTCGGCTGGCCGCCGTCCGCGACGGCGCCGCACTGGTTCAGGACGAGGGCAGCCAGCTAGTGGCCAGGGCGCTGACGCTGGCCCCCGTCGACGACGACCGCGGCCGGTGGCTGGACCTGTGCGCGGGGCCGGGCGGCAAGACGGCGTTGCTGGCGGCGATCGGTGCGCAGTCGGGCGCGCGGGTCACCGCGATCGAACCGAATGCGCGGCGGGCCGATTTCGTCGAGGAGAACACCCGGGCGCTGCCGGTCGAGGTGCTGCGCGTCGACGGCCGCGACCCCGGCCTCGAGCCGGGATTCGACCGGGTTCTGGTGGACGCGCCGTGCACCGGGCTGGGCGCGTTGCGGCGCCGCCCCGAGGCGCGGTGGCGCAGGCAGCCGGCGGATGTGCCCGCGCTCGTCAAGCTTCAGCGTGAGCTGCTCGCCTCTGCCATCACGCTGACCCGGCCCGGCGGCGTCGTGCTGTATGCGACCTGCTCGCCCCACCTGTCCGAGACGGTTGGCGTTGTCGCCGACGCGCTGCGCCGCCATCCGGTCACGGCGCTGGACACCCGGCCGCTGTTCGAGGGCGTCGAGGGTCTCGGCGACGGGCCGTACGTGCAGCTGTGGCCGCACCGGCACGGCACCGACGCGATGTTCGCGGCCGCCCTCGAAGTGGGGAAAGTAGGGTGAGCGCATGTCACGTCCGATGATTGCGCCGTCGATCCTGGCTGCAGATTTCTCCCGGCTGGCCGACGAGGTAGCGGCCGTCAAGGGCGCCGACTGGGTGCACGTCGACGTGATGGACAACCACTTCGTGCCCAACCTCACGATCGGCCTGCCGGTGGTCGAAGCCCTGCTGCCGACGACGGACATTCCGGTGGACTGCCATCTGATGATCGATGACCCCGACAGGTGGGCACCGCCGTACGCCGAGGCGGGCGCCTACAACGTGACGTTCCACGCCGAGGCCACCGACGACCCCGTCGGTGTTGCCCGCGACATCCGTGCGGCGGGCGCCAAGGCGGGTATCTCGGTCAAGCCGGGCACGCCACTCGAGCCGTACCTCGAGATACTGCCGGAGTTCGACACGCTGCTGATCATGTCCGTCGAGCCGGGTTTCGGCGGCCAGAAGTTCATCCCCGAGGTACTGCCGAAGGTCGCCATCGCGCGCAGGCTCGTCGATGCGGGCGAGCTGACGATCCTCGTGGAGATCGACGGCGGCATCAACGCAGAGACGATCGAGGACGCGGCCGAGGCGGGGGTGGACTGCTTCGTCGCCGGATCGGCGGTCTACAGCGCGGATGATCCGGCCGTCGCCGTCGAGGCATTGCGCAGGCAGGCTGCGGGCGCATCGCATCACCTCCTGCTATGAGCTTCGACGCCGCGATGCGGCTGGCCATCGATCAGGCCGAGACGGTCAAGGGCGGCACGTACCCCAATCCGCCTGTCGGCGCGGTCATTCTGAACCGCGATGGCGAGATCATCGGCGTTGGCGCAACCGAGCCGACCGGTGGTCCGCACGCCGAGGTGGTGGCGCTGCAGCGCGCGGGCGCCGACGCAGAAGGCGGCGCCGCGGTGGTCACCCTCGAACCGTGCAACCATCACGGCCGAACACCTCCATGCGTCGATGCCCTTCTCGCCGCGGGCATCTCGACCGTCGCCTATGCCGTCAACGACCCCAACGCCGAGGCCGCCGGGGGAGCGGCCCGGCTCGCCGAATCGGGCGTGCACGTGGTCGCCGGTGTGCTCGCCCACGACGTGGCAGGCGGTCCTCTGCGCGAGTGGCTGCACAAGCAGCGCACCGGCTTTCCGCACGTCACATGGAAATTCGCCACCAGCATCGACGGCCGCAGCGCCGCGGCCGACGGCAGCAGCCAGTGGATCACCAGCGACGCCGCCCGCGCAGACGTGCACCGGCGCCGCGCGGCCTGCGACGCGATCGTCGTCGGGACCGGAACGGTGTTCATCGACGACCCCAAGCTGACGGCCCGTCTGCCCGACGGCAGTCTCGCGGAAAGGCAGCCGCTGCGTGTCGTCGTCGGAAAGCGTGAAATCTCTTCTGATGCAAACGTGCTCAACGACGACACCAGGACGATGGTGATCCGTACCAGGGATCCGCACGAAGTCATCAAGGCGCTCTCGGACCGCACCGATGTGCTCATCGAGGGCGGTCCGACGCTCGCAGGCGCGTTCCTGCGGGCAGGTGCGATCAACCGGATCCTGGCCTACGTTGCGCCAATCCTGCTGGGCGGCCCGATAACCGCGGTCGACGACGTCGGCGTGCTGTCCATCGCCCACGCACAGCGGTGGCGGTTCGACGGCATCGAGCCGATCGGGCCCGACATTCTGCTCAGTCTGGTCCCTGAGTAGCCGTCGTCTCGTCGATCTCGAGTGGCCGGTGCGCGATGAGGTCGCGGATCCCGCCGCCGCCCAGCCGTTCCCGGAACGCCGACACCGTATAGCCGATGATCGTCGCATCGGTGCGTGCCCGCGCTGTCGCCGAACGCGGCAAATGGAACAGCGGGCCGAGCTCGCCGAAGTAATCTCCCGGCTCCGCGACCCAGAGCAATTCTTCGCCGCCACCGGCCAATTCGCGCACGATCTCGATTTCGCCCTCGGACACCACATATATGCAGTCGCCCATGGTGCCCTCCTCGAACAGCACCTCATCGGCGACCAACTTCGCCGTGGCGGGTGGGCGGTCGCTTTCGGCGAACTCCGGTACCAGTTCGACGACGCGGTCGGCCAACGGGAGGATCCGGCTGTCGTGGGTGGCGACGACCACCATCCGGTCACCGGATGCGAGGTCGCGGATCAGCCGGAGTACCTCCTCGACCTGAATGAAATCCAAATGCGCGGTGGGCTCGTCGGCGAGGACCAACGGAGGATCCAGTGCGATCGCGCGAGCGACCGCGACACGCTGCTGCTGGCCGCCGCTGAGATCGCCCGGCCGGTGGGTTGCCCTGTCCTCCAAGCCCACCCGGGCAAGCAGCTGTTCGGCTTTCTCACGAGCCTGCTGCCGCGGCATGCCCGACGACCTGAGCGGCACCATCACGTTCTCCAGCGCGGTCAGGCTCGGCACGAGATTGAACGCCTGAAAAACGATGCCGACCGTCTCGCGGCGGTACTTCGCCAGCCCACGAGCATCGAGTGCCGTCACGTCAACGTCACCGAACTTGATCGCTCCGTCCGTCGGTTTGAGAATCCCGCCGAGGCACGACAGCAGCGTGGTCTTCCCACATCCGCTGGGCCCCAGCAGGATCACCAGCGAGCCCGCCGCCACGTCGAGGTTGAACCCATCGAGGGGGCGGACCGCATACCCGCCGCTGGAGTACTCCACCACCAGGTCCTGAATGCTGAGATCGCCCATGACTCAAGGACCCCCGAACGCCATCGCCGGATCGACTGACACCGCGCGGTGCAGACCGGTGGCACTCGCGATCAACCCGAACACGACCGCGACCACCGGCAACAGCACGTACGCATAGGCCGGGACGATCACCTGCATCGGGAAAATCGGTCCGAGCAGAGCCGACAGCACCACACCCACGACGACGGCCGACAAAGCGACGATGATCGCCTGCAGACCGAGACCGGCCGCGATGGCCGACGTCGGGACCCCAATCGCCTTGTACACCGCGAAGTCTCGCAGGCGCTCGAGCGCGGACAGATAGATCACCGAGCCGACGATCATCGCCGCGACGACCCACAGCAGGATCGCGACGATCGTGATCGAGTTGACCGCCACCTTCAGCGGCCGGAGCAGGTCGGCGACCGCACCGTCACGGTCGATGGCCTTGTAGCCGGGTGGCACCTGAGCGAGCGTGCCGCGAATACCGATCGACGCGACCAGCGGTTGTCCGCCGTACACCAGCTGCTGGGCGCCCTCGGTGGTGAGGAAGATGTTGGGCAGGTTCGCCAGCGCGGTCGAGTTCTCGACAATGCCGACGATGCGCAGCCTGCGCGACGCGATCTGGATGTCCTCACCCTCATTGCGTTCGAGCGTGCTCGACACGGCCACCTCGTCGGGGGTCCTCGGCGCCCGGCCTTGCGATACCTGGGGCATGCCGGGGCCCCGTTCAGGCGCGCCGAACAGGTCGGCGTTGCGGGTCGCATCGCCGAGCGTGACAGTGCCGCCTGCGTAAACCAGCGGGGCCGCAGCCTGCACGCCGGGCGTCGCGGCGATGCGCCCCAGGTCAACTGGTGCGAACGGGGTCGCGCCCACGAACGGGCCGGACGCCCCGTCCTTGACAAGGAAGGTGTCGACGCCGAGAGCGTCGACGGTGCGCTTCGCCTCGGTTCGAAAGCCGTTCGCCAGCCCCGTCAGGACCAGTGTCATGGCGAAGATGATGGCCGTGGAGAGGATTGCGATGACGAAACGCCGCTTTCGCCACTGCATGTCGCGCAGCGCGGCGAGCAGCATGTACGCGACGTTACCGAGACCCGAGCGATTGCGGGCGGGGTTTGCGTACGAGGTGACCCGCAGAACTCAGCGACCCGCGGCGAAGGTGCCGACCAGGGTGTTGCAGAACGCAGGCAGATCGTCGGGCTTGCGACTGGACACCAACGTGTTCGGTCCGCGGGAGCAGACGACGACTTCCTCGTCGACCCAGTTGGCGCCCGCATTGACCAGATCGGTGCGCAGGCTCGGCCACGACGTCATCATCCGGCCGCGCACCACGTCGGCGTCGATCATGGTCCAGGGGGCGTGACAGATGGCGGCGACCGGTCGGCCTGAGTCGAAGAAACTCTTTGTGAACTGGACCGCGGACGCGTTTGCGCGAAGGAAGTCCGGGTTGGCGACACCGCCGGGAAGCACCAGGCCGTCATAGTCGGACGCGGTGACGCTGTCGACGGCCTTGTCCGCCTCGAACGTGTCAGCAGGCGTCAGGTGGTTGAACGCCTGGATCTTTCTGACTTCCGTCGACACCAATTCTGGTGTCCCGCCTGCCTGTTCGATCGCCTTCCACGGCTCAGTGAGTTCCACCTGCTCGACGCCTTCCGGCGCGACCAGAAAGGCGATGCGCTTGCCTTGCAGTGTCGTTGGCATCAGTGCCTCCTATCGGGTTCGGTCACTTATCGGCCGCATACCCACGTCAACGGAAAGCAATCACGCGATGTCAGGGCGGATGCGGTGTCGCGGCTGCCCGGCTGTATTGGCAAGGCGAACGTGCTGGCGAGGCAGCACTGCAGACGTGGTGACGCAACCGCGATTTGCCCGTTGGACACGAATGTGACGAAAACGACTGTGAAACATCGCCTGTCGTGTCGCCGATTCTGTCAGGCCGGCCCGGTAGACTCACCCCCGAGCCGGGCATTGGGCCTGGTACATCGCGCTTTCACCGACGAGTTGCGCGCTGGTGAGCACGAACAAAGGAAAACGAGCGTGACTGCAATGCAGGACTGGCTCAACATTCGCCCCCTCGACCCCCGAAATCTCAAGACCCTCATCTGCGACGCGTTGGGCGTAGGCGAGGAAGACGCAGCCGACGTTATCGCCGAACCGCGGCTGATCGAGCGCGGCGTCGAGCGCTGCTGATCGCTAGCGCGGCGGCCCGTGCCGTCCCGGCGGCGGTCCCGGTGGCCCTGGCGGTCGGCGCTGAATGCGTGCCGTCTGATCCAGTTTTCGCGCCACCCCCTCCGGCGGTGGCGCCGTCTTCGGCAAGGCCCGCGTCGGGGCTTCGATCAACGCCGTCGGCGCGTCGTCGGCGTCACGGGTGGCAACGGGTTCCTCCGGCTCCTCTGCGTGCTCCTTCCGCCCGCTGATGAACAACGCCACGAGGGCGCCGACGACGCAGACGATCGCGGTGATTCCGAACATCTCGCCGTATTGCATGGCGAACGCGGTCTTGTACTTCGCTGCCTGGGCGGCGAGTTTCGCGGCCAGGTTGGTGGCGGGCGGGTTGGGCAGCGACGCCAGGATCTGGTTGAACCGGTAGAGGCCCCAAGCGCTCAGCGCGGCGATGCCGATCAGCATGCCGATCATCCGGGCCACCACCACCGCGGCAGAAGCGATTCCGTGCTGCGCCGACGGCACCACCCGCAGGGTCGCCGAGGTCAGCGGGCCGATCACGAGGCCAAGCCCGAGACCGGCGATGGCCAGGTCGGTATCGAGCACCGGCAGCGTGAACAGCTTGAGGTCGTGGCGCGCCGCAAGCAGATCGACCGGCCACTGCGCGATCAGGTAGTAGCCGCCGGCGGCGATCAGCAGCCCGGCGCAGGCC
The DNA here is from genome assembly GCA_046735135.1 of Actinomycetota bacterium. Classification (GTDB taxonomy): domain Bacteria; phylum Actinomycetota; class Actinomycetes; order Mycobacteriales; family Mycobacteriaceae; genus Mycobacterium. Next base: position 114,347 of record JBKPSU010000004.1, on the reverse strand, counting down.
ACGGCACGGTCGCCGACCCTGGTGGCGATCCAGCCGCCGAGCAGCGCGCCGATGGGCAGCGCGATCAGGAAGCGCAGCAGCAGAAACGCCGCTTCGTTCTGGTTCTGTCCGAGCACGCCCTGACCGAACAGCTCGACGTTGACGAGCGTCACCATCAGCGCGGCGCCGGCGGCCAGCGACGCTGTGAGGGCGGCCAGGAACGGCCGGAAATGCACGCCGGCGGGTTCGATCAGCCTGGTCTTCGCGAAGCGCTCCCACACGAAGAACGCCACCGCGGCGACCAGTGCCGCGATCAGCAGCGGCGGCCCGTACGAAGGCAGCACCTGTTTGCCGTCGGGCGCGGGGTTGTACATGCCGACGACCATCAATCCAAGCGTGATCGCGAGCAGTACACCGCCGACGACGTCGACCTTCTCCGGATGCTCGTTCTTCATCCGCTTGGGCAGGCTGAAGTGGATCATCGCCATCGCGATGACCGCGAGCGGCACGTTCACCCAGAACACGGACTGCCAGTGATGGAACACCCAGACCAGTGCGATGCCGTACATCGGCCCAAGCACGCTGCCCAGCTCCTGTGCCGCGCCGATCCCGCCGAGCACGCCTGCCCGGTTACGTGCCGCCCAGAGGTCTGCCGCCAGCGCCAGCGTCACCGGCAACAGCGCACCGCTGGCCGCGCCTTGGATGACGCGCCCGACGACCAGCATCGTCAAATCGGTCGACAGAGCCGTGACGATCGAACCGATCGCGAATCCGGCGAGGCTGACTTGCAGCAGCATCTTGCGGCCGAACCGATCGGACGCCCGGCCGAGCAGCGGCATCGCGGCGATGTAGCCGAGCAGGTAGCCGGTGACGATCGGTGTGACGCGCTGGATCTGATTGATCGCGATGCCGACGTCGGACATGATGTCGCGGATGATCGTGACCACGACGTACGTGTCGAGCGCGCCGAGCAGGACCGCGAGGGCACCCGCGCTGATCGCGATTCTGCGGCTCCGGTTCGAATGCACCGGCGCTGCGTCGGTCATTAAACCGCTGGCTTGGTGACGTTGACCGGCTTGTCCCAATCAGACAGCGTCATCTGCACGCTGTTGCCGGACGAGGGCTCTATCTTCGCCTGGACGAGCTTGTGGGCGCCGTCCTTCTCGATCCACGCCGTCCCAGGAACCGGACCGGTCGCCTTGATCGGCGGCGCGATCTTGTTGACCGCGTCGGCGCTGACCTGACCGGTCACCTTGACGGTCTCGACGCCGTTGATGGTCTCGGTGCCTTCGGACTTCGGATCGCTGAAGTTCGCGAGCACATTGGCCAGACCCGTGTCGGGGTTCAGGATGGCCGCGATGTCGTAGACGTCGGAGGCGGGACCCATGTCGATATAGCTGTCGCCGGAGAGCGCGACGTAGAGGGTGCCGTCGATGACGACGAAATTGGCGTCGACATCGCTGCCCTGGAACACCAGCTTCGCGTTGCCCTGGGCGGCGATGGCCGGCTGCTGCGACAGATCGCCGCCGAGCGTCTTGATGGGTAGGGCCTGCACGTCGCCGTCCACCTTCAATTCCAGGTGAACGCTCTTGAGGGCCCGAGTGGTCTCGTTCGACTGCTTGAGCAGCGTTGCGGCGTCCGGCAACGATTCGCTCGACTTGCTTGAAGACGACGAACAGCCTGCGATGAGTGCTGCGGCTGCGAGAAGTGTGGTGAGAATCAACCAAAGAGATCGGACTGCGTTTTTTGGGCGCGTCTGCATGACTGCATCGTAGAGGGTGGCGCTGCGTACCCTGATTTGCGTGTTCACCGGAATCGTCGAAGAACTGGGTGAAGTCATCGGCAAGGAAGACCTCGCGGACGCGGCCCGCTTTGTCATCCGCGGACCGGTCGTCACCGGGGACGCAGGCCATGGTGACTCCATCGCGGTCAACGGTGTCTGCCTGACCGTGGTCGAGGTGGGGGCCGGCGGAGAATTCAGCGCAGATGTGATGAAGGAAACACTGGACCGGTCGAGTCTCGGCGGCCTCAGCGTCGGTAGCCGCGTCAATCTGGAACGCGCGGCGGCGCTGAACAGCAGGCTCGGCGGGCACATCGTGCAGGGCCACGTCGACGGGACCGGACATGTGATCGCCCGTACCCCGTCGAAGAACTGGGAAGTGGTGCGGATAGCGCTGCCGACCGCGCTGTCGCGCTACGTCGTGGAGAAGGGATCGGTCACGGTCGACGGGGTGTCGTTGACCGTTTCCGGGCTCGGTCACGACTGGTTCGAGGTGTCGCTGATCCCCACGACTCTCGAGATGACCACCCTCGGCCAGGCCCAGGTGGGCACGCATGTCAACCTCGAGGTCGACGTCATCGCCAAGTATGTTGAACGGCTGCTTGGCGAGAGAGACGGCTCTACCAGCTGATTTCGGCACAAACCCTTGTCCTGAAGGTAGTACACCGGTACAGGTCTAACATATTCGGCGTGACTATCGTTGTCCCGACCGTCGATCTGGCCGCGCTGCTGCCGTCGTGGAAGCTGGCGTTGCAGGCTGACCGCAAGAGCAGTCAGACAGTGGAGGCATACACCACGGGTGTGCGGCTGTTCCTGGAGTGGTGTGCCGACAGCGGACACGCGCCTGTCCTGGACCGCGTCACGGTGCGCAGTTGGGTTACCGAGCTGGTTAACGAGGGAGCCGCACCGGCCACTGCCCGCTCGCGCCTGATGGCGCTGAAGCGATATAGCTGGTGGTTGGTCGACGAGGACGAGGCCGACGTAGACGCGATTCGAGACCTCAAACCGCCCAAGCTCGCGGACAAGGTGGTGGAGGGCCTGACCGATGAGCAGTGCGCCGCTCTGGTGAAGGCCTGCGCGGGCAAGGCGTTCATCGACCGCCGTGACGAGGCCGTGGCCCGGTTGATGATCGAGACCGGCCTACGGGCCAGGGAGGTCCTGGGCCTGACCGTCGAGGACGTGGATGCCCAGCGCGGTCTCGCCGTGATCCAGCACGGCAAGGGCGATAAGGGGCGGCCCGTGCCGTTCGGCCCCGAGGCGGCCCGCGCCATCGACCGCTACAAGCGGATGAGGGCCAAGCACCCCAAGGCGCACACTGACGCCCTCTGGCTCGGCGGGGGAGGCCAGGGGTTTGGGTACCACGGCCTGGACGTGACTATGAAGCGTCGCGCTGCTGCGGCTGGCATCACCGGCTTTCATCTCCACCTGTTGCGCAACACCGCCGCAACGCGCTGGCTGCGTGCGGGCGGTTCGGAGCAAGGACTGATGGCCGTGGCGGGCTGGAGGACGCGGGAGATGCTCGACAGGTACACCAAGGCCAGTGCCGCCGAGCGCGCCGCCGACGAGTCGCGCAAGCTGGACCTCGGCAACCTCGGTATCTAGGTCGACACGGCCAAGCCGACACGCCGAGCAGCTCACTTCGTGGAGAAATTCCCGCCAGTCGGCATATCAGCAGGCAGCCCACACGTTTGCGCATTATCCGTCTCGTTATCAACCTGTAGTCGTCGATGCCGTGAAGCGTTGGCGCACAACAGTTCTGGCCTTTAGCGCACAGACCCCTGCAGTCAATACCACAAGCGTCCCGGGTGATTCGGTTCGACACAGACGCTGGGTAGGCCAGCACGCCCGGGGAGTCCACGCGGCACATGACCACCGTAAGGCAGCAGGCGCAGCGCACACCGCGAGGAACGGGAAGCGTCGAATTTCCCGCCCGTCCTCGGGAGCCGTGCGACGGGTTCTCTTCTGTCGCGAGGTTTCTCCATGTCCGACGTTCTTGACGTCATGCGCAAGGCTGGCCTCTACAGCCAGCTGAAGCGCTTGCGTGCTTCCATTGACCCCCTCCCTGGTATCTGCCCACCGCGATCTGGCGCCGACTTCCGGGACTTCTCTCAGGACGTGACCTGGCGATATCCCGCATTTTGGGATCAAAGATCCTTGACTCGGCAAGCTCCCGACAACCTTTACGGGTGATACAAGTTTTGTCACGGTCGAGGTGGCAATTCTCATATGGCTTGCGCAGCGGCCTCTAGGGAGGGCGGTCGCACGTGAGCGGGGATGGCCTTCGTCGGGGGCAGAGCTTTAGGCGGCTTGATTCCGGTGGGGCCATCCCCCCACAGCCGTCTCATCGAGGCGGTGGCCGACAGCCATACGCCATACCTGTCGGCCACCTGCGCGGCATTGACGGCAATGCTCGCGCTTCGATAGACGTACCCGGCAGAGGCGTGCGACAACCCAGTATTGGGACACTTCTCCCAGTCTTGGTTGCGCCAGATCGCCTGCTCGCAACCTCCTGCCTGACAATGTCTGACCGGCGTGAACACTGGGGCGATAGGCGCAAACAAAGCGCTTAATGCCATGAGGTGGTATTCCGCCGAGGCAGGTGCGGTGGGACCGCATCAGGTTGGGCGGATGCACCTCGTGTCGGCAAGACCGGCAGTTTCTGTAGCGGCGAGGTGCCGTACACGATGGGCCGGTCCGGCGACGGGTACGGGGTGTGGTGCGCGGGAGACGGTGCACTGGCCGACAAGAATCCCGTGTAATCGCTACTTTGTGCCGAAGTCGCGCTCCTGCAAGGCGGTATCGGCAATGCTCACGGCTTTCACGAGCTTGCCGCTGCGATGGGTCAACACGTCGGCTTGGAGTCCAGATTCCCCACCGGCGGTGATGTTGGTGATGACGACGTCGTCGCCCTCGCCGACCATGCGCTCGGGCGTCGTCGTAAAGGACTTTTAGGCGAGCTTGCCTAACAGCTCCATGAACTGGTCTTTGCCGCGATAGTCGCCGCTGATCGCGCTGTTACCCGGTACGGACCATTCGATGTCGTCTAGGGGGTTTCGACGCCGCCCGCGCCGTACGCCTCATACGTCTTCTTGGCAATCTCGACATTTTGATTCGCCACCTGCCACCATCGCTCCTTTGCGTCGGTTTCCTCTCGGGGCCTGGCGGATCGCCCCACCAGGCTGGCGACTATAGCGCCGCAATCGTCGCCGGCTATTGCGTCGATGTGGGACGGCGCATAATCTCGCGCCATGGCCTCGGTGCCCGCGGGTGGGGAGAGGACCGGCCTGAGACCGGATTTCGAGAATGTCCAGGCTCACTACGACCTGTCCGATGAGTTCTTCCGGCTCTTCCTCGATCCGACCCAGACCTACAGCTGTGCCTACTTCGAGCGCGACGACATGACTCTGGAGCAGGCCCAGATCGCCAAGATCGACCTGGCATTGGGCAAGCTAGGGCTGCAGCCTGGTATGACGCTGCTCGACATCGGCTGCGGCTGGGGTGCCACGTTGCAGCGTGCCGTGCAGAAGTACGACGTCAACGTCGTTGGCCTGACCTTGAGCAGAAACCAGGCCATCGCCGTTGACCGGTTGTTCCGCGCGATGAACAGCACGCGCAGTCGGCGGGTGTTCTTGGCGGGCTGGGAGGAGTTTCACGAACCGGTCGACCGGATCGTGTCGATCGGCGCGTTCGAGCACTTCGGCAAAGCTCGCTATGACGACTTCTTCGCCATGGCCCACTCCGTGCTGCCCCCCGATGGCGTGATGCTGCTGCATACGATCGTCAGAGCCAGCCTCGAAGAGGTCCAGCGGCGGGGGCTGAAGCTACCGGCGAAATTGCTGAAGTTCATCTTGTTCATCATGGATGAGATCTTTCCCGGCGGGGAGCTGCCCTTGGTCGCCCAAGTCCAGCAACACGCAGTCAGAGCCGGTTTCCAGGTGGCCCGCGTGCAGCCGCTGCAGCCCCATTACGCCCGAACGCTGGACACCTGGGCGGCAACGCTGCAGAGCCACCGAGAGCAGGCCATTGCGGTTCAGTCCGAAGAGGTCTACCAGCGATACATGAAGTACCTCACCGGTTGCGCCGACCTGTTCCGTGACGGCTACACCGATGTATGCCAGTTCACTTTGCTAAAAAACGGCTGACCGACTATGGCTGGCAGCCGAGGAACGCGCGCGTCTGCGAAGTCGTGGAGTAATCCAGCACTGCTTGGCTGGGAAATTGCACCGTTCGACCTGGCATTCAGGTCCGGTGGGCGTGGTGTCGTTCGCCTTCCGCGCTGAGCATGCGCAACGGCTCGTTTAAGTACGACACAAATCCCGCTCGGCGGTGGCCTCGAGGGCAAGCTACGCCCCATGGGCGACAGCCGACAGCGACAGCAGGTCGGGGTTCGCATCTCCTGGCGTTCAGAGTTGGCGATGGTCGTCCGTCGAGGAACAGACCGGCTGACCGTGCTCTCGTTTGGCTGCGAGAGGTCGAACATAACTGGCGTCATTCGGTCAGCCGCGACCACCAGACACCTGGTCAAAGCGCAATGGTGGCTCGCCTCTAATCGCCAAGTACGTCGAGCGCCTCATGGTGGACAGAGACTGAGAGAAGAGCGAATTCCGCGCGCGGCGAATTGGCGGACGCGATAATGGCCGCGGGCCGGGTCTTAGCAGAAGGATGCATTCCATGAAGAAGCTGGCAGCAGCGCTGTTGACAGCCACAGCAGCGGCGGTCGCACCGATTGCCATCGCGCCGGTGGCGCAGGCCGATATCTGCGCGGGTGCGCACGGACGCCACGTCGGGGTGGGCGGCTGCACGAACATCGCAGGCGACGTGGCCACCGGCGTGGCGATCGCGTCGGCGGACAACCCGTATGTCCCGGGCGAGGTGCCCTGCTACACGGTCGAGGGTGTTCCTTATTACACCCCGCCCGGCGACCCCTGCTAGCAGGCGCTCAGCAGGCGGCTGGCAATAATCGCCACTTCGTCGTGGTTCATACTGGAACGGCGAGGATGGTTCCCGACCGGAACCGGCAAAGGTGGCGATGATGACGAGGTTGGACTCCGTCGAAAGGGCGGTTGCCGACATCGCGGCGGGTAAGGCCGTCGTCGTCATCGATGACGAGGATCGCGAGAACGAGGGCGACCTCATCTTCGCGGCGGAGAAAGCCACCCCCGAGCTCGTGGCTTTCATGGTCCGCTATACCTCGGGCTATCTGTGCGTGCCGCTCGACGGTGCGGTCTGCGACAAGCTCGGCCTGCTGCCGATGTACGCGGTGAACCAGGACAAGCACGGCACCGCCTACACCGTCACCGTCGACGCGAAAGAAGGCGTCGGCACGGGGATTTCGGCGTCCGACCGCGCGACGACCATGCGACTGCTGGCCGATCCGACCAGCGTCGCCGAGGATTTCACCCGGCCTGGTCACGTCGTTCCGCTGCGGGCCAAGGACGGCGGCGTGCTGCGCAGGCCTGGGCACACCGAGGCCGCGGTCGACCTGGCGCGGATGGCCGGTCTGCAGCCGGCGGGGGCAATCTGCGAGATTGTCAGCCAGAAGGACGAAGGCGCGATGGCGCAGACCGACGAACTTCGGGTCTTCGCCGACGAGCATGACCTCGCGCTGATTTCGATCGCCGATCTGATCGAGTGGCGCCGCAAGCACGAGAAGCACATCGAGCGCATCGCCGAGGCCCGCATCCCGACTCGGCACGGCGAGTTCCGCGCGGTCGGCTACACGAGCATCTACGAGGACGTCGAGCACGTGGCGCTGGTCCGCGGCGACATCGCCGGACCACACGGTGACGGTCATGACGTGCTGGTACGGGTGCACTCCGAGTGCCTCACCGGTGACGTGTTCGGCTCCCGCCGCTGCGACTGCGGCCCGCAACTGGACGCCGCACTGGCGATGGTGGCCAGAGAGGGCCGCGGGGTCGTGCTGTACATGCGGGGCCATGAGGGCCGCGGCATCGGGCTGATGCACAAGCTGCAGGCCTACCAATTGCAGGACGCGGGCGACGACACCGTCGACGCGAACCTCAAGCTGGGCCTGCCCGCCGACGCGCGCGACTACGGCATCGGTGCACAGATCCTGGTCGACCTCGGCGTGCGGTCGATGCGGCTGCTCACCAACAACCCCGCCAAGAGGGTCGGCCTCGACGGCTACGGTCTGCACATCATCGAGCGTGTGCCGCTTCCGGTGCGGGCCAACGCCGAGAACATCCGCTATCTGATGACCAAGCGGGACCGGATGGGCCACGACCTGAGCGGGCTCGAGGACTACGACGAAGTGTTGCCCGGGGAATTCGGCGGAGCCCTATGAGTGGAGGCGCGGGAGTTCCCGACCTGCCACAGCTCGACGCATCCGGTGTGACGCTGGCGATCGTGGCCAGCACCTGGCACGAGAAGATCTGTGACGCGTTGCTCGACGGCGCACGCAAGGTGGCCGCGGATGCAGGCATCGACGATCCGACGATCGTCCGAGTGCTCGGCGCCATCGAGATCCCCGTCGTCGCGCAGGCATTGGCCGCCGATCACGACGCCGTCGTCGCGCTCGGCGTGGTAATCCGGGGCGAGACACCGCATTTCGACTACGTCTGCGATGCCGTCACACAGGGTCTGACCCGGGTGTCGCTTGACGAATCTACCCCGGTGGCCAACGGGGTCCTGACCACCAACACCGAGCAGCAGGCGCTGGCCCGTGCGGGCCTGCCCGACTCCACCGAGGACAAGGGCGCGCAGGCCGCAGCGGCCGCTCTGTCCACCGCACTGACGTTGCGCGGGCTTGCGCACGCGAGGAGCAAGAAGGACGACCGCCGGCGCTCATGAGCGACGACTGGGATCTCGAGGTACGGCCCCACCTGACACCGTATTTCGCATACGGCGCTGCTGCGGTGATCGTCATCGCTGCCGTCGCTGTTGGTGTGCTGCTGAAGATTTCATCGACGGGGGTGATCTTTCAGACGGCCGACCAGATCGCGATGGCGTTGCTCGGTGTCGTGATCGCCTGCGCCGTGCTGTTGTTCGCCAGGCCGCGAATGCGGATCGGGGCATCGGGGGTGGCGGTGCGAAACCTGTTGGGCTACCGGCTGATTCCGTGGTCAGATGTCGTCGGTGTGACGTTTCCGCGCGGGGCTCGCTGGGCGCGGGTGGACCTCCCCGACGACGAGTACGTCCCGGTGATGGCAATTCAGGCCGTCGACAAGGAGCGCGCCGTCGATGCCATGGACCGCGTGCGCGGTCTGCTGGACCGCTACCGGCCGGACATCAGCCCACACTGAGCGACATCGCGACCTCGTCACGCCTGCCCGCGTTGTTGCCGGCCACCGGGGCGAAGCCGAGGCTCTCGTAGACACCCCGCGCGACGGCGTTGTCCACCGCCACCCGCAGCGTTACGAACCGGGCCCGCCGATCGCGCGCCCAGTCCACCGCGGCGGCGACAAGCGGCCGGGCCAGGCCGTGGCCGCGGGCGGCGGGGTCGAGCCAAAGTGAATAGAGGTATACGGTTTCGGCGTTCTCCTGCTGCGCACCGATCAAGCCGACCGGACGGTCGCCGAGCAGTGCGGCGAACTGTGCGTGATCGCGCAGGCGCCTGCGCCACTGCGCAGCGGTGAAAGACGACTCCTGCTGGAACTGCGGGTCGTCGGCGCCAAGGGAGTCGGTCAGCGCCCTCAGACGCACACCTGCGAACAGCCGCCAGTCCGATTCGGTCAGCCGGGTGACTCGCGCTGTCACCGGGGGTCGCCCATCACCAGCCCCTCGCGGCGCGGATCAGCCCCACCGACCCATCCGGGTGAGTCGCGTACTATCGCCGAAAGCCCGCTGGACTGATCGGCGAGGTCGACCTGGTGGCCGAGGGCACGCAACCCCTGCACAAGCGGGTCATGGTCACCGCGGTCGGCCGTGTCGATGTTGGGATGTTCGCCCCCGACGTTGGTCTTCGGCGAATTCGCCGCCCCGAAGTCCACCATGCTGACCGCCTGCTGTGGATCCATTCCCCAATCGACCATGCCCACAATGGTTTTCACGTTGAACTGGATGATCACCGCGCCGCCGGGCGAGCCCAGAGTCGAATACAGCGGTCCGCGGGCTTCGCCGGACTTGTCGAACACCAGCGTCGGCGCCATCGTGCTGCGTGGCCGCTTGCCCGGTGCGACGCGGTTGGCCACCGGAACGCCGTCCGTGTCCGGCTCTGCCGAGAAGTCGGTTAGCTGATTGTTCAGAATGAAGCCGTCGACCATGTGGAACGAGCCGAAGGCCGACTCAACTGATGTGGTCAGCGAGGCGGCGTTGCCCTGTGCGTCGACGACGCTGATCTGGCTGGTGCCGTGTTCGGAAACCGGTGGCGGGGGCGGCGTCGGCGCCCCGAATTCTCCGGGCTTGGCGGTACCCATCGAGCGCTGCTCGGAGATCAGCGCGGCCCTCTGGGCCAGGTAGGCAGTGTTGAGCAGCGTGTTCGGCGTTCCGCCGGGGAGCGGCACGAAATCGGTGTCGGCGACGTATTTGTCACGGTCCGCGTAGGCCAGCCGTTCGGCCTCCGAAACGAGGTGGACGCCCATGACCGAGGGCTTGCCGCCATTGAGGTCCATGTCGGTGGGCTTGTGTTCGTTCATCTTGAAGTGTTCGAGTACGCCGAGGGTGGCCACGATCGCGATGCCGCCCGACGACGGCGGGGGCATCCCGCAGACCTCCTTGCCGCGGTAGGGCCTACACACCGGTTCGCGCTTCTTCGCCGTGTAACCGGCCATGTCCTCCATCGTGATCAGGCTGGGGGTGCGGCCGCCTGACGGTTCGGTGGCGGCCTTCACGATGTCGCGCGCGATGTCGCCGGTGTAGAACGACTGCGGGTCAGATGCGATGACGCCCAGCGTCTTCGAGTAAGCGGGGTTGGTGAGCTTGGTGTCGGTGTTCTTTGGGGTGCCGTCGGGATTGAGGAAGTACTCGGCGGCTTCCCGGTCGACACGCAACTGCGGTGCGGCGTCGGCGATGGCGGCGGCCAGCCGTGGGCTGATGTCGAACCCGCCGTCGGCCAGCGTCACGGCCGGATCAAAGAGGTCTCGCCAGACGGTCTTGCCGTGCTCGTGGTGGACGTCGATCAACATCCGCAGGATTCCCGGCACACCGATGGAGCGGCCGGATGCCCTGGCGTCGGGTTTCGGTACGGTGCGATCGGTGTCGGATATCCACCGGAGGTAGTTCTCGGTGGCCGCCGCCGGAGCCATTTCGCGGCCGTCGTAGGCCTGCACGGCCTTGGTCTTGGAGTCGTAGTAGAGCAGGAACCCGCCGCCGCCGATGCCGGACGCCTGCGGCTCGACGAGGCCGAGGACGGCCTGTGCGGCGACGACCGCATCTGCGGCCGTCCCGCCGCCCTTGAGCACGTCACAGGCCGCCTGGGTGGCCAGCGGGTTGGCCGTCGCCACCGCGTAGTGGGCGGTGCGCACCGGCGTCATGTCCTTGCGGTAGCCCGTGGCGACCTCGGGGTTGGTCGAGATGTTGCGCGAGGTGGTCGGCGATCCGGCGGGCGCGGCCGAGGAGGTCTTCGGCGACGGGGTGCCGTTCTCGACGATCGCGCATGGGCCTGCCGCGGCCGGTGGCGCGTTCTCCTCGGCACCGCATCCGGCCAGCACCAAGACGACCCCCGCCAGCGGGGCCGTCACTTTCCGCAAGGACGGGGTCCGCATCACTCGACGGTAGATCATCAAGCCCGTCCGACGACGGCAGTAACCTGGAATCCGTGCCCGATCCAGCGACGTACCGACCGGCGCCCGGATCGATCCCCATCGAGCCCGGCGTCTATCGGTTTCGCGATCCGCATGGCCGCGTCATCTACGTCGGCAAGGCCAAGAGCCTGCGCAGCCGGCTGAACTCCTACTTCGCCGACATCTCCGGGCTCGCGCCGCGGACACGTCAGATGGTGATGGCCGCGGGCAGCGTCGAGTGGACGGTGGTGGGCACCGAGGTCGAGGCGCTGCAGCTGGAATACAACTGGATCAAGGAGTTCGATCCGCGGTTCAACATCCGCTATCGCGATGACAAATCCTATCCGGTGCTGGCGGTGACGCTGAACGAGGAGTATCCGCGGCTGATGGTGTACCGCGGCCCCCGTCGTAAAGGTGTCCGCTATTTCGGGCCGTACTCACACGCGTGGGCGATCCGCGAGACGCTCGACCTGCTCACCCGGGTATTCCCCGCCCGCACCTGTTCGGCGGGAGTCTTCAAGCGGCACAAGCAGATCGATCGGCCCTGTCTGCTGGGCTACATCGACAAGTGCTCGGCGCCGTGCATCGGTCGAGTCTCCGCAGAAGAGCACCGCAAGATCGTGCTGGATTTCTGCGACTTCCTGGCGGGCAAGACCGACCGGCTGGCGCGCGACATGGAACGCGAGATGACCAAGGCCGCCGAGCAGCTCGACTTCGAGCGGGCCGCGCGGTTGCGCGACAACATCGGCGCGCTGAAGCGGGCACTGGAGAAGCAAACGGTGGTCTTCGGCGACGGCACCGATGCGGACGTGGTGGCGTTCGCCGACGACGATCTCGAGGCCGCCGTGCAGGTGTTCCACGTCCGGGGCGGCCGAGTGCGAGGTCAGCGTGGGTGGATCGTCGAAAAGTCCGGTGACCCAGAGGATTCCGGTCAGGCGCATCTGGTCGAACAGTTTCTCACCCAGTTCTACGGTGACCAGGCGGAGTTGGACGGGGCGGCGGACGAGTCGACGAACCCGGTGCCACGCCAGATCCTGGTGCCTGTGCTGCCGGCCAACGCCGAGGAGCTGGAAACCTGGCTGTGCCGGCTGCGGGGCTCGCGGGTGGCCCTGCGGGTGCCGAGGCGCGGCGACAAACGCGCGCTGGCCGAGACGGTCAAGCGCAACGCTCAGGACGCACTTGCCCAGCACAAGCTCAAGCGGGCAGGTGACTTCACCGCGAGATCTGCTGCGCTGCAGAGTATTCAGGAAGCGCTGGGGCTTGCCGATGCACCGTTACGCATCGAATGTGTCGACATCAGCCACGTCCAGGGCACCGATGTGGTGGCCTCCCTCGTGGTGTTCGAGGACGGTTTGCCCCGCAAATCGGACTACCGCCATTACGCCATCCGAGAGGCCGCGGGCGGGGGCCGGTCCGACGACGTGGCATCCATCGCAGAAGTGACGCGTCGGCGGTTCGCGCGGCACGTCTCGGACCTGCAGAACACCAGTGTGCTTACCGCCGAAGGAAAGTCGCGCCGGTTCGCCTACCCTCCGAACCTCTATGTGGTCGACGGCGGTGCCCCCCAGGTGAATGCGGCGGCAGGGGTGCTCGATGAGCTTGGCGTGACGGACGTCGCCGTCGTCGGACTGGCCAAGCGGCTCGAGGAGGTGTGGGTGCCGTCGGAGCCAGACCCGGTGATTTTGCCCCGCAACAGTGAAGGCCTATACCTGCTGCAGCGGGTGCGCGACGAGGCCCACCGGTTCGCCATCACCTACCACAGGAGCAAGCGGTCCAAGCGGATGACGGCCTCGGCGCTGGACTCGGTGCCGGGGCTGGGGGAGCACCGGCGAAAAGCGCTGGTCACCCACTTTGGGTCGGTGGCAAGGCTCAAGCAGGCCAGCGTCGAGGAGATCACCTCGGTGCCGGGGATCGGGGTGGCGACCGCGAGAGCCGTCCTGGAAGCCCTCGGTGTACCGGCCGATTCGACACCGCCCGCCGCGGTTATCGGAGATGATCAGAGCAGGGCATCGGGATGACGGATCAGGGCACAGGCGAGGATTTGCGGGGGCGGGACGCGACCCGCGAATCCGACGCGGAATCGGGTATCGACGTCGTCCTCGTCACCGGCTTGTCCGGCGCGGGCCGCGGCACCGCCGCCAAGGTTCTCGAGGACCTCGGCTGGTATGTCGCCGACAACCTGCCGCCGGAACTGATCGCCCGCATGGTCGACCTGGGTCTGGCCGCGGGCTCGCGAATCACCCAGCTGGCAGTGGTGATGGATGTGAGGTCCCGCGGATTCACCGGTGACTTGGACTGGGTGCGTACCGATTTGGCGACCCGGAGCATAGCGCCGCGAGTGCTGTTTCTGGAGGCGTCCGACGACATTCTTGTGCGCCGCTACGAACAGAACCGGCGCAGCCACCCCCTGCAGGGCAACCAGACGCTTGCCGAAGGCATCGCGGCCGAGCGGGCCATGCTGGCACCCGTGCGCGCCACGGCCGACCTGATCATCGACACCTCGACGCTGTCGGTGCCCGCGCTGCGGGAGAGCATCGAAGGGGCCTTCGGCGGTGAGACCGTCGCGCACACCAGCGTCACGGTGGAGTCGTTCGGGTACAAGTACGGGCTGCCGATGGACGCGGACACGGTGATGGACGTTCGTTTCCTGCCGAACCCGCACTGGGTCGACGAGCTTCGGCGGCACACCGGCCAACATCCTGCGGTTCGCGAGTACGTATTGAGCCAGCCGGGCGCGGCGGAGTTTCTCGACACCTACCATCGACTGCTGGACCTTGTCATCGAGGGATATCGCCGGGAGGGAAAGCGCTACATGACGGTTGCCATCGGCTGCACCGGAGGCAAGCATCGCAGCGTTGCGATGGCCGAGGCGCTGGCGGGGCGACTGCAGGGCGGTGACCAACTGACTGTGCGGGTGTTGCACCGGGATTTGGGCCGCGAATGAGCGCGCGCATCGTCGCACTGGGTGGCGGACACGGGCTTTACGCCACGCTGTCGGCCGCCCGCAGGCTGACTCCGTATGTCACGGCTGTGGTCACGGTGGCAGACGACGGCGGGTCATCGGGGCGGCTGCGTGCAGAACTCGAGGTCGTGCCGCCGGGCGATCTGCGGATGGCGTTGGCGGCCTTGGCATCCGACAGTCCGCACGGCCGGCTATGGGCGACGATCATTCAACACAGGTTCGGCGGCAGCGGCGCATTGGCAGGGCACCCCATCGGCAACCTGCTGCTGGCTGCGCTCAACGAGCTGCTCGCCGATCCCGTTGCAGCACTTGACGAGTTGGGCCGCATTCTCGGCGTCAAGGGCCGGGTGCTGCCGATGTGTCCGATCGCTCTGCAGATCGAAGCCGATGTCGCAGGCCTGGAATCGGATCCGCGGATGAGCAGGGTGATTCGCGGGCAGGTGGCGATCGCGACCACCCCGGGCAAGGTCCGCAGGGTGCGGCTGCTGCCGAGTGACCCGCCCGCAACCCGGCAGGCGGTGGACGCGATCATGAACGCCGACCTGGTGGTGCTCGGACCCGGCTCGTGGTTCACCAGTGTCATTCCCCATGTCCTGGTGCCGGAGCTGGGCGCGGCGCTGCAGGCCACCCCCGCCCGGCGCGCACTGGTGCTCAATCTGGTGGCCGAGCCGGGGGAGACGGCGGGGTTTTCCGTCGAGCGGCACATTCACGTGTTGTCCCAACATGCGCCGGGGTTCACCGTAAACGAAATCATTGTCGACGCAGCTCGGGTGCCCAGTGAGCGGGAGCGGGAGCAGCTGAGCCGAACGGCCACCATTTTGGGTGCCGCAGTTCAGTTTGCTGAGGTCTCCAGACCTGGTACACCTTTACATGACCCGGCGAGGTTGGCCGCGGCGTTGGAGGGTGTCCGCCTGCGGTGGACCAATCCCGGCGGGGCCCTTCAGCCGCCGACGGTTCCCGCACCGGCGAGGACGGTTAACGGACCGAGAGGTGACGACTCGTGGCGATGACAGCCGAAGTCAAGGACGAGCTGAGCCGCCTTGCCGTCAATTCGGTCAGCGCACGCCGCGCGGAGGTTGCCTCGTTGCTGCGGTTCGCCGGAGGTCTGCACATCGTGTCGGGCCGTGTCGTCGTCGAGGCCGAGGTGGATCTCGGCATCATCGCCCGCAGGCTGCGCAAGGACATCTTCGATCTGTACGGATACAACGCAGTCGTTCATATGTTGTCCGCCAGTGGTATTCGCAAGAGCACCCGGTACGTGGTGCGCGTTGCGAAGGATGGTGAAGCGCTGGCCCGTCAGACCGGGCTGCTCGATCTTCGCGGTCGTCCGGTGCGCGGCCTGCCCGCACAGGTCGTCGGCGGAAGCGTGGCCGATGCCGAGGCGGCCTGGCGCGGGGCGTTCCTGGCGCACGGGTCACTGACTGAGCCCGGTCGGTCCTCGGCGCTGGAGGTCAGTTGTCCGGGACCCGAGGCGGCGCTCGCGCTCGTCGGCGCTGCACGACGGCTCGGCGTCAGCGCGAAGGCGCGTGAAGTGCGTGGCGCCGACCGCGTTGTGGTGCGTGACGGAGAGGCGATCGGCGCGTTGCTGACCAGGATGGGCGCCCAGGACACGCGGCTGACGTGGGAAGAGCGTCGGATGCGGCGCGAGGTGCGGGCGACCGCGAATCGGTTGGCGAACTTCGACGACGCGAACCTGCGCCGGTCTGCGAGGGCGGCGGTGGCGGCCGCGGCACGGGTCGAGCGGGCACTGGAAATCCTCGGGGACACCGTTCCCGATCACCTGGCCGCCGCGGGCAAGCTGCGTGTCGAGCACCGCCAGGCATCCCTGGAGGAATTGGGTCGGCTGGCGGATCCTCCGATGACGAAAGATGCTGTCGCAGGCCGCATTAGGCGCCTGCTGTCGATGGCCGATCGCAAGGCGAAGCAAGACGGCATCCCCGACACCGAGTCTGCCGTCACGCCGGATCTCCTCGATGACGCGTAAGCGCTGCGGCTTTCACGCAACAGTGATCACGGTCGCCCAGAGTGACGGTCTCGATGACGGTGTTGGTGGCGGCATCGTTTGCCGCTCCAGCGCAGATGCTCGCTGATCGGTGTCGCGGTGAACCGGCGATAGTTCTTCCGAGTGTGCGGTTTCGGAGATCCCAGCCGGGTTTTCCCTCCAAATCCGCACAGTCGCAAAAGGAACTACCGTGAGCGGATGCAGACACTGCGAGTCGGCGCCGCGTTCCCAGACCCGCCCTTCAACGGCATGCCCGGCGACGGCGGGCTGGACATCGACCTGATGACCGCGATCGCCGCCGCCCTCAATATGGGTGTCGAGTTCGTCCCGTACGAAGGATCGGACTTCAACGGGATCTTCGACGCGCTGAACTCCAAGGCGTTCGACTGCGTCGCCGCTGGCACGACCGTCACCCCTGAGAGGGAGAAGAAGGCGAAATTCGCCCCGCCTTATCTCATCTCGGGCCAGTCGCTGGCCGTCGACACCGCGCGGCTGCCGAACGTCGTTTCGGTCGACGACCTCGAAGGCCTGACGATCGGGGTACAGCACGGCAACACCAGCCTCCCGATCGCCGAGAAGCTCGTCGCCGACGGGAAGGCCGCCCGCGTGCGCGTCTACGCCTACGGCGAGATCCGCACCGCCCTTGCCGACCTCAGCACCGGCGGCTGCGACGCGTTCATGAAGCTCGGCCCCGTGCTCACCGAACTCGTCAAAGCCATCGACGGCGTCGAGGTCGTGCAGCGAGGAATCTCCGTCGAGAACATCGCCATCGCGGTGGGGATCGACGACCAGGAACTTCTCGCCCGGGTCATGGTCGCCCAGGAAGAGTTGAACCAGGACGGGACGTTGCAGCAATTACGGCGGAAATGGCTGGGTAACCCATACACCGACCAGAGCTTGGCAGTGCTCTGACCAGCCTTAGCGTGATGGCACTCACACCACTACGCTGACCGGTGAGCATCTAGGCGAAAAAGGGAGAGACAAGTGACCATCCGGGTAGGCGTTAACGGCTTCGGCCGAATCGGACGCAACTTCTTCCGGGCCCTCGCGGCGCAAAAGGCCGAGGGCAAGAGCACCGACATCGAGGTCATCGCGGTCAACGACCTCACCGACAACGCCAGCCTGGCGCACCTGCTCAAGTTCGACTCGATCCTGGGCCGCTTCCCCGAGGACATCGGCCTCGAGGGCGAGGACACCATCGTCATCGGCAGCACCAAGATCAAGGCGCTCGAGGTCAAGGAAGGCCCGTCGGCACTCCCGTGGGGCGACCTCGGCGTCGACGTGGTCGTCGAGTCCACCGGCATCTTCACCAACGCCGCCAAGGCCAAGGGCCACCTGGACGCCGGCGCCAAGAAGGTGATCATCTCCGCGCCTGCCACGGACGAGGACATCACGATCGTGCTCGGCGTCAACGACGACAAGTACGACGGCAGCCAGAACATCATCTCCAACGCGTCGTGCACCACGAACTGCCTTGGGCCGCTTGCCAAAGTGCTCAACGACGAGTTCGGCATCGTCAAGGGCCTGATGACCACGGTGCACGCCTACACCCAGGACCAGAACCTGCAGGACGGCCCGCACAAGGACCTGCGCCGCGCCCGCGCCGCCGCGCTGAACATCGTGCCGACCTCCACCGGCGCCGCAAAGGCCATCGGCCTTGTGCTACCGGAACTGAAGGGCAAGCTCGACGGCTACGCCCTGCGCGTGCCGATCCCGACGGGTTCGTGCACCGACCTGACCGCCGAACTGTCCAAGTCGACCACCGCCGACGAGATCAACGCCGCGTTCAAGGCCGCCGCGGACGGCCCGCTCAAGGGCATCCTGAAGTACTACGACGCGCCGATCGTGTCGAGCGACATCGTCACCGATCCGCACAGCTCGATCTTCGACGCGGGCCTGACCAAGGTGATCGACAACCAGGCGAAGACCGTGTCCTGGTACGACAACGAGTGGGGCTACTCCAACCGGCTGGTCGACCTGGTCGCGCTTGTCGGCAAGTCGCTCTAGCGCAATGGCCGTCAAGAACCTCGACGACTTACTCGCAGAAGGGGTTTCGGGCCGCGGCGTATTGGTGCGCTCTGACCTGAACGTCCCGCTCGACGACGACCGCAACATCACCGACCCGGGCCGGATAATCGCATCGGTGCCCACCCTCAAGGCGCTGTCCGACGCCGGCGCCAAGGTCGTCGTCACCGCACACCTCGGCAGACCCAAGGACGGCCCGGACCCTACGTTCTCGCTTGCGCCCGTCGCGAAGGCGCTGGGGGAACAGCTGGGCCGACACGTGCAGCTGGCAGGCGACGTCGTCGGCTCCGACGCGCTGGCCCGCGCCGAGGGGCTGACCGACGGCGACATCCTGCTGCTGGAGAACATCCGGTTCGACCCGCGCGAAACCAGCAAGGACGACAGCGAGCGTCTCGCGCTGGCGCGGCAGCTCGCCGAACTCGTCGCCGCCCCAGACGGGTCGCCCGGTGCCTTCGTCTCCGACGGCTTCGGCGTCGTGCACCGCAAGCAGGCGTCGGTGTACGACGTCGCGACGCTGCTGCCGCACTACGCGGGCGAGCTGGTGGCCGCCGAGATCAAGGTGCTCGAACAGCTGACCAGCTCGACCGATCGGCCGTACGCGGTGGTGCTCGGCGGCTCCAAGGTGTCCGACAAGCTGGCCGTCATCGAGAACCTTGCGACCAAGGCCGACAGTCTCGTCATCGGCGGCGGTATGTGCTTTACCTTCCTTGCGTCGCAAGGTGTTTCAGTGGGCACCTCGCTGCTGGAGGAAGGCATGATCGACACCTGCCGCAAGCTGCTCGAGGACTACGGTGACGTGATTCACCTGCCGGTGGACATTGTCGTCACGGAGAAGTTCGCCGCGGACTCGCCGCCGGAGAGGGTGGCCGCCGACCAGATCCCCGACGGCAAGATGGGCCTCGACATCGGCCCCGGATCGGTGAAGCGGTTCACCAACTTGCTGTCGAACGCCAGGACCATCTTCTGGAACGGGCCGATGGGCGTCTTCGAGTTCCCGGCGTTCGCCGCTGGCACCAAGGGCGTCGCCGAGGCCATCATCGCGGCCACCGGCAAGGGCGCGTTCAGCGTGGTCGGCGGCGGCGACTCGGCCGCCGCAGTGCGCCAGCTCGACCTGCCCGAGGACGGCTTCTCTCACATTTCCACCGGTGGCGGGGCTTCGCTGGAATACCTTGAGGGCAAGACGTTGCCCGGTATCGAAGTCTTAGCCACCTGAGAGGGTTGATATGAGCCGCAAGCCGCTGATCGCCGGCAACTGGAAGATGAACCTCAACCACTTCGAGGCGATCGCGCTGGTGCAGAAGATCGCCTTCTCGCTGCCGGACAAGTACTTCGACAAGGTCGACGTCGCGGTGCTGCCGCCATTCACCGACCTGCGCAGTGTGCAAACCCTGGTCGACGGGGACAAGCTGCGGCTGACCTACGGTGCCCAGGACCTGTCGCAGCATGATTCCGGCGCTTACACCGGCGACATCAGCGGTGCGTTCCTCGCCAAACTGGGTTGCACGTACGTGGTCGTCGGCCACTCCGAGCGGCGGACGTACCACGCCGAGGACGACGCGCTGGTCGCCGAGAAGGCTGCCGCGGCCTTCAAGTACGAATTGACGCCGATCATCTGCATCGGCGAGCAACTCGAGGTGCGTGAAGCGGGCAACCATGTCGATCACAACGTCGAGATGCTGCGGGGATCGCTGGCCGGGTTGTCCACCGAACAGATCGGCCAGGCCGTCATCGCCTACGAGCCGGTGTGGGCGATCGGCACCGGCCGGGTGGCCAGCGCCGCCGACGCGCAGGAGGTCTGCAAGGCCATCCGCGATGAGCTGGGCAAACTGGCGAACCCGCAGCTGGCGGCTGGGATCCGGGTGCTGTACGGCGGCTCGGTGAACGCGAAGAACGTGGGCGAGATCGTGGCCCAGGAGGACGTCGACGGCGCGCTGGTCGGGGGCGCGTCGCTCGACGGCGAGCAGTTCGCCACGCTGTCGGCGATCGCCGCTGGTGGGCCGCTTCCTTAATTACTCAGAACAACCTGTAGTCTGGCGGCCATGCAATTGGCCCTGCAGATCACGCTGATCGTCACCAGTTCCCTGGTGATCCTGCTCGTTCTGCTGCATCGCGCCAAGGGCGGCGGCCTGTCCACCCTGTTCGGCGGCGGTGTTCAGTCCAGCCTGTCGGGCTCGACGGTGGTGGAGAAGAACCTCGACCGGTTGACGCTGTTCGTCGTCGGAATCTGGCTGGTCTGCATCATCGCGGTCGCGCTGCAGATCAAGTACTCCTAGCCGAAGATCGGCGCGCCCTGATCGAGCGGGCCGCACATCACGCAGTTCGGCAACTTGTGTGATTCAGTAATACCGTCCGCCTCGGGCAGTCACACGAGAGGCCACATGAACACTCCGCAAGGGCCGCAGCCGTATCGGCACAATCAGCCACCACCACCGCCGCAATACCGCCAGCCGTACGGGCAGCCCCCGCAGCACCGCCAGCCACCGCCGCAACCACCCCCGCAGCAGTACCGGCCGCCGCCACCGCCTCAGTCGCAGTACCGGCAACCGCAGCAGTACGCGCAGCCGCCGGCTCACCACCAGCCGCAGCCTCAGCAAAGTCCGTACGGCCAGCCCGGCGAAGGCATCGCCGTCGACACCCAGTTCTTCCCGCTGGCATGGCTGCTGTTCTTCTTCAAGCCGAAGATCGCCGTCGACGGTCAGGAGACGACGGCGCTGGCCTGGGGACGCACCGTGCTGCCTGCGCGCCCGGGCCAACATCACGTCCATGTGCACGTGCCGTACTTTCTGCCCTCGAAGCTGGGTCCGGCCGACGCGACGGCGGACGTCCGCCCGGGTCAGGTCGCCGAGCTGGAGTACAAGGCGCCGATGTGGGCGTTCAGCCCGGGGTCGCTCGGCGCTGGTCCGCAGAAGTACAACGGCGTCGGCGTCACGATCGCCATCGCGGTCATTCCGATCGCGGTCGTCTTCATGGTGATATTTTTCTCCGTCCTGTTGGCCGTGCTCTGAGCGGTGCCCGCACTGCGGGCGGTTTCCAGGTCGCCGATACTGGGGTGATGGTCGAAACTCCCGACACCTCGCTGGCGCCGATCGGTGCCGTACGGCGCACCAAAGTCGGGCGCGAGGCGACCGAGCCGATGCGCAAGGACATTCGGCTCCTCGGCGCCATCCTCGGCGACACCGTGCGGGAACAGAACGGCGACGAGGTGTTCGATCTCGTCGAGAGGGCCCGTGTCGAGTCGTTCCGGGTGCGTCGTTCCGAGATCGACCGCGCCGAGTTCGCGGACATGTTCGACGGCATCGACGTGCATCAGGCCATTCCCGTCATCCGCGCCTTCACTCACTTCGCCTTGCTGGCCAACGTCGCCGAGGACATTCACCGCGAACGCCGGCGCGCCGTCCACGTCGCCGCGGGCGAGCCACCGCAGGACAGCAGCCTGGCTGCCACCTATAGCAAGCTCGACTCGGCCGATCTCGACGCGCAGACCGTCGCGGAAACGCTCGCCGGCGCACTGGTGTCGCCGGTGATCACCGCGCATCCCACCGAGACTCGCCGCCGCACCGTCTTCGACACCCAGCACCGCATCACCGAGCTGATGCGGCGTCGACTGCACGGCCATACACACACCGACGATGGCCGCGACATCGAAACGGAACTGCGCAGGCACATCCTGACACTGTGGCAGACCGCCCTGATCCGGCTGTCGCGGTTGAAGATTCAAGACGAGATCGAAACTGGGCTGCGCTACTACCCGGCCGCCTTTCTCGACGTCATCCCGAAGGTGAATGCGGACTTGCGCGCCGCACTGCGGGCGCGCTGGCCGGATGCGGCGCTTCTCGCCGACCCGATCCTGCGGCCAGGGTCCTGGATCGGCGGCGACCGCGACGGCAACCCGAACGTCACCGCCGACGTCGTCCGGCTGGCGACATCCCGCGCGGCCTACACCGCGCTGGCGCATTACTTCGGCGAGATCACCGCGCTCGAGGAAGAGCTGTCGATGTCGGCGCGTCTTGTCCGGATCAGCGACGAGCTGACGGCGCTGGCCGATGCTTGCGAGGAGCCCGCGCGCGCCGACGAACCGTACCGGCGCGCGCTGCGGGTCATTCACGGCAGGCTCACCGCTACCGCGCGCCAGATCCTGGACGATCAGCCCGAGCACGAGCTGGATCTCGGCCTCGAGCGATATGGGACACCGGGCGAGCTACTGGCCGACCTCGACGTGGTCGACGCGTCGCTGCGGGCCAACGGCAGTGCGGTGCTCGCCGACGATCGGCTGGCGCGGTTGCGGGAAGCCGTGCACACTTTCGGTTTTCACCTGTCGGGTCTGGACATGCGGCAGAACTCCGATGTGCACGAGGAGGTCGTCGCAGAGCTGCTGGCCTGGGCGGGCGTGCATTCCGACTACGGGTCGCTGCCCGAGCAGGACCGCGTCGAGCTACTGGCGGCCGAGCTCGCCACGCGGCGCCCCCTGATCGGCGACAGCTTGTGCGGGGAACTGTCCGAGCTCGCCCGTAAGGAACTCGACGTCGTCGCGGCGGCCGCCCGCGCAGTCAGAGTGTTCGGCCCGAAGGCCGTGCCCAACTACATCATCTCGATGTGTCAGTCGGTTTCGGACATGCTGGAAGCGGCGATCCTGCTGAAGGAGGCGGGCCTTCTCGACGCGTCAGGTCCCGAGACGTACAACCCGGTCAACATCGTGCCGCTGTTCGAAACGATCGACGATCTGCAGCGTGGGTCGTCGATTCTCGAAGCGGCGCTTGATCTTCCCTTGTACCGGGCGATGGTCGCGTCGCGCGGTGACAGCCAGGAGATCATGCTCGGCTACTCGGATTCCAACAAGGACGGCGGTTATCTGGCTGCCAACTGGGCGCTGTACCGTGCGGAGCTCGATCTCGTCGATTCCGCGCGCAAGACCGGAATCCGATTGCGGCTCTTCCACGGTCGCGGCGGCACCGTGGGCCGCGGTGGCGGTCCCAGCTACGACGCGATCCTCGCGCAGCCGCCGGGGGCGGTGACCGGGTCTCTTCGGCTGACCGAGCAGGGTGAGGTGATCGCAGCGAAGTACGCCGAGCCGCGGGTCGCCCACCGCAATCTGGAGACCCTGGTAGCCGCCACGCTCGAAGCGTCGCTGCTCGACGTCGAGGGGCTCGGGGATGAGGCGGGACCCGCCTATGAGGTCCTCGATGACCTGGCTGCACGCGCCCACCGCAGCTACGCCGAATTGGTCCATGACACACCCGGTTTCGTCGACTACTTCAAGGCATCGACACCGGTCGGCGAGATCGGGTCGCTCAACATCGGCAGCAGACCCACGTCGCGAAAGCCCACCATGTCGATATCGGACCTGCGGGCGATTCCGTGGGTGCTGGCCTGGAGCCAGTCGCGCGTCATGTTGCCCGGCTGGTATGGCACGGGAACGGCATTCGAAGAATGGATCAACGAACAGGACGGCCGCCTGGAGCTTCTCCAGGATCTCTACCGCCGGTGGCCGTTCTTCCGCACCGTGCTGTCGAATATGGCTCAGGTTCTCGCGAAGTCCGACATGGGGCTGGCGGCGCGGTACGCGGAGCTCGTCGAGGACGAGGCGCTTCGGACGCGGGTGTTCGACAAGATCGTCGACGAACACGACCGGACCATCCGGATGCACGGGCTGATCACCGGCCACGACGACCTGCTTGCCGACAACCCCGCGCTGGCCCGTTCGGTGTTCAACCGTTTCCCGTATCTCGAGCCGCTGAACCACCTCCAGGTGGAGCTGCTGCGGCGGTACCGGTCCGGCGACGACGACGAGCTTGTCCAGCGCGGCATCCTGCTGACGATGAGCGGCCTCGCCACTGCGCTGCGCAACAGCGGATAGCTTTCCCCGGGACATTGACACTTTGCCTGCGAGGTGTAAGAGTCAATTTCGGCTTAAATGAAAACCTAATTTTCATTTAAACGGGTTTCCCAGGCGAAAGCGGTCCCGATGAGCGACGACAACCCCATGGCATGGCTGCCGCACTCCATCGCGCAGGCGGCGCTCTCGGGCGGCACCGATATCGATCTGCCCAACGCATGGGCGCACCTTCTCGAACGGCTGAGGGCGGCGGGGGAGCAGGTGGCGGAAGCGCCGGTGAATCGCAATCGCATCGACTACGCCTCTGGCATGCGCCATCTGATGGTGCTGCTCGCCGTCGGCATCGACGAAGCACTGCGAGTCGATCCCGATCCGGTGCTCTCCGTCCAGCGCGCAAGCACCGACGACATCCTGACCTGGGGAATGGAATGCCCCGATTGCATCTACCTGCGGGCCACACTGCGCGGCAGCGAAACGTACCGGTTGTACGGGAATCGGGGGACGGCCCGATACGTCGGCCTTCAGACCATGGACGGGATCGTGTCGACGTCCAACAGCCTGGTCGACGACCTCGACGTCGATGCCGACGGCAATTTCGAGGTCATTCTGTCCGCAGAGCAGCGCGACGGCAATTGGCTTGCGCTGCAGGGCGATCATCCGACATTGGTCGTTCGGCATTTCTTCTATGACTGGGACACCGAAAAGCCGTCCTCGCTGCAGATCGAGCGCCTCGGGGCAGAGGTCGTACCGCAGGACAGATCGGTCGATCTCGAAATGGCCGTGCCACGCCAGCTTTACGCTCTGGGAGAGTTCGTCCACGACAACCTGAAATTCTTCCTGGACTTCAACGCCGGGCCACCTCCCAACGGCTTCATGCCCGCGATCGACCGCACCGCGATCGGCGCCGCCGCGGAGAATCGTCCCGTCATCGGCCGCTTCGAACTCGAGCCGGACGAAGCCCTGATCCTCGAGGTGGAGCCGCCGGAAGGCGTCTACTGGAGCTACTCACTGGGCAACCAGTGGTGGGAGACCATCCACTACGGACGCCACCAGTCCAGTCTCAACGCACACCAAGCACACGTCGATTCCGACGGTGTTCTTCGCGTGGTCGTATGCTCACGCGATCCAGGGGTGGCGAATTGGCTTGACGCGGCAGGTCACAGCAACGGCGCGGTCATTCTTCGCTGCGTGCGGACACAGACAGCTCCAACTCCGGCAGCGCGTGTCGTCAAATTCACCGATATCGACGCGATACTTCCCGGCGACACCAAGAGAATCACCCCGCACGAGCGGGCCAGCGTCATCAGAGCCCGTCGCCGCGCGGTGCACGACAGGTTTTCGGCATGAGCTTCTCCGTCGACGAACTCGAGGACGGCGCGCGATCCGCCGCCGGCCTGGACGACTTCGGATCGCCCTACTACCGGGAGGGTCTGGAGCGGACCGTCGCCGCGCTGAACACCGAAGCCGATTTGAACGACCTGGGCAACGTCATTCAACACGCGACCATCAGCAACGCCCTGATTCAGCGGCTGCGCATCATCGACACCTACAAACAGCACCCGGAAATCGACGACGAAGTCGTCGGTGGCCCGGTATTCGTGATCGGACTGCCCCGAACTGGAACCACCGCGTTGAGTCAGCTGGTGGCCAGCGATCCGCAGTTCAGATCGCTACGCATGTGGGAGTCGCAGGCGTGTACCCCGCCGCCGGAAGCGGCCACCCAGCACACCGATCCCCGGATTGCCGCCGCTGCCGAGGGAATCGCAATGATGGACAACATGTTTCCGCGAATGCGAACCATGATGAACTCTGAGCCGGAGGCGGCGACGGAGTGCCAGGACCTGATGGGAATGAGCTTCCGCACCTTTCATTTCGACGGCGTGGTCCGCGTACCCGGCTATCTCGCCTGGCTGATGAACTGCGATATGCGGGAGACCTACACGTTCCACCGGCAGGTGCTCAAGCTCCTTCAATGGCACTGTCCGCCGACACTGTGGCATCTGAAAACGCCGGTGCACATGTTTGCGCTCGACGCACTCATAGAGGCATACCCGAACGCCAAGTTTCTATGGAGTCACCGCGATCCGGCGAAGGTACTGGCGTCGGTGTGCAGCCTGATCCAATACGTGCGCAGCTGGAGCAGCGATCGCGACGACGCGAAGGAACTCGGCGCCGAGCAACTGGACTGCTGGGCCGAGGGGGTCCGCCGCGCAATGGACTTCCGGAACCGTCTCGGCGACAGCCGGTTCGTCGATGTGTCGTTTCATCAGCTGCAGACCGATCCAATCGCAACGCTGGAGTCCAGTTATGAGGGACTGGGGCTGCAATTCACTGCCGCCGCCCGCCGCCACGTCCACGAGTGGGCCGCCGGTCACCCGCCCGGCTCACGCGGTGAGCACACCTATCAGCTCGCCGACTACGGGCTGACACCTGGACAGGTGCGGGACCGGTTCACGGACTACCTTGCGACATACGATGCGACGGCCTGATCGATGACCTCTGTCGTGAGACGCCAGCGCAAGAAGCTGGCACCCGATCCGAATGTTCGCAACGCGCTACTGGATGCGGCCGTCAAAGTCCTTCGCGAGGAAGGAGTCCGGGCACTGAGCGTGGCGCAGGTGCTCGACCGTGCTCAGCTGAGCACGCGGGCGTTCTATCGACATTTCGATTCGAAGGACGAATTGGTGGCGGCCGTTTTCCTCGAGTTGGCGCGTGTCGAGACCCGTCGACTGAAGCGGAAAATGTCGTCGGCCGCGGATCCTGCAGAAGCGGTTGTGGCCTGGATCGACGGCCGGCTGGATCTGGCGTTCAACGACGGGATCCAATCCGATCTGCGCCAGGTGTCGTTGGAGGCGCAGACGCAGATGTTTGCGGCCCCCGAACTCGTCGGAGATGCATACGGTGAGATCTTGAAGCCGTTGATCGAACAGCTCGAAAAGGGAAGGCACACCGGGATATTCCCCGGAGTCGATCCGGCGGCTGACGCGCTGTCGATCCACGGTGCGATCTGGGCGAGCGTCGAGAGGCAGTGGGCAACGGGGCAGTGCGACCGTAATGCCCTGCGCGACCGGATTGTTCGTTTCTGCATGCGTGGCCTCGGCGTCGACTTCGACTGAAAGGTAGGGCGATGGATCTCGGCTTGGCCGGTGCGTCGACCGTGGTGACGGGCGGCAGCAAGGGAATGGGCCTGGCGATCGCGACGACTCTGGCGACAGAGGGCGCGCAAGTTGCCGTGATGGCCAGGGGCGCTGCGGCACTCGATGAAGCGGAAAAGGCGTTGCGTGCTGCAGGCGCTCCCGATGCGGTCGGTCTGCGCGTCGATATGTCTGATGCGGCGTCCATCGCCGCGGGCTTCGACGACGTCGCGCAGCGGTGGGGGCATATCAACAGCCTGGTTCACACCATCGGCCCCGGCGACGGCTATTTCGAGGAGATGGACGACGCCGCTTGGGACGAGACGTTCGCGCTGGGCACAATGTCGGGGGTGCGGTCCATCCGCGCCGCATTGCCGCTGCTGCGGGCGGCGGACTGGGCACGGATCGTGACGCTGTCGGCCCATTCGATCCAGCGACAGAACCCGCGGATCGTTGCCTATACGGCGGCCAAGGCCGCGCTGAGCAGCATCACCAAGAATCTCTCCAAAAGCCTTGCAAAGGACGGTATCCTGGTGAACTGCGTATGCCCGGGAACCATCGTCACGGCCAGTTTCACCGAGAATCTCAGTGCTATCCTGGCCGCCGATGGCCTGGACGCGTCCGATCCCACAGATGTGATGACCTGGATCGAGGACAACTTCCATCAGCCGTGTGACCTCGGGCGAGCGGGCCTGCCCGAGGAGATCGCTTCTATCACCGCGTATCTGGCGTCCAAACGCAACGGGTACGTCACGGGAGCAACGGTCAACGTCGACGGTGGCTCCGACTTCGTCTGACGCTACGTCGACGATCAGCGCATTGCGTAGTCGACTGGACACGGGTCGACCGCACGTCCGACGCCGCCGATCTGCTCGGGTACCGGGCGCGGGTACGTCGCCCACTGAGGTGTCATCCGGTAGTGACCGAGCAGCCGCGTCATCGCCGACGTCATCGCCGCCAGTGAAAACGGTTGGGCTGGGCAGGAATGCCTGCCGTGTCCGAATGCCGTGACCAGCATTGGTGATGGCAGCGCCGCCTGGTCTTTGAGCCTGTGTCGGTGCCACCGGTCAGGGTCCCAGTTCTCGAGGCCGGGCGCCACCGACGTGTTCAGCAGCGGCAGCAACGTCGCGATCGTCCATTCCGCGGGGACGCGATATGTCACGTCGCCGGTGTCGAGCTCGACCGGTGACAGCACGGTGCGCGACATGATGGACCGCTGCGCCAGCCGCGTGCTCTCCAGCGCGCAGCGCTGGGCCAGGTCGCCGTCGCCCGCGACGACAGCGTCGAGCTCCGCCGGATGGTCGAGCAGGTCGACCATCGCCCAGCCCAGCGCGGCCATCAGATTCGACATCGACGCGATGTGGATCAGCGCGACGTCAAGGCCGACGCCGCGAACGCGTTGGGCAGCCGGCTCCGACGACCACGCCTCGACGATCCGGCCGAAGAGCGCGGTGTCGGCCACGTCGCCCGCGTCCAGCCGCCGCACCGCTTCGGCCACCACCGCGACGACGTCGTCCAGCGCCGACCGCTCGGCCCGCTTGTCCGAAGCCGCGACCGCGGCCATCGCGTCGGGGTGCACGAACGCATCCGATCCGTCGAGGGTGTCGAATGCCGATACCAGCCGCTCGAAGGCATCTCCCTCGGCGGATCCCGGTCCGGCCCACGACGCAAGCCCCATGCGGTGCCCCAGCCTGCGGGTGAGGTCGAAGAGGTCCACCGAGCCGTCGGAACCCAGCTCGGCGACCGTTTGATCCAGCGCCCAGCGCAGGTTGGCCAGGTACGACGCGACGTCGTTGCGACGGAACAGCGCATCGGGAAGCAGTCGCCTGCCCGCGAAGATCTCGTCGGGCAGCTTGCGCCGCAGCATCATGAAGTCGGCAAGGCCCTTGCTCGCCTTGTCCTCGGAGAGGGCATAGAACGACTCGACGCCGACGGGGGAGAAGGTGAACAGATAGCGGTCGGTGCCGCTTTCCACGACGAACGTGTCACCGTGCGTGGCGCGGGCTTCGGCGACAGCGGCGACCGCGTCGCCGACCGGAACGTCCCACGGAAGCCCGGTGCCCTCGGCAACCGGAGGTGGTGGTGTAGGGAAGTCGACCGGCACTAGAGCCGGCTCGATCGGCGCACCGCATTGATCGCGCCGCGCACCGCCGATTCCGTCGCGGCGAGCGGTGCGATGGCGGCCTCTCCGATGCCGACGATCCGCTCGACGCGGTCGACGATGCCTTCCAGGCGGTCGACGACGGCGTTCAGGCGCGGCGCCAGCTCGTTGATGCGGCTGATCGTGTCGTTGAACCGCTCCAGGGTGGCATCGAGATTGCCCGTCGAGTTGTTGAGGTCCTCCAGCGTCTCGGCGAGCCCGGCGAGGATGGCGTCGACCTGGTCGACCGTGACGTCGGCATTCAGCGCCGCCTGGGCGAGTTTCTGGATTCGCTCCCTGCCGCTGCGGGCACCGGATCTACTGCTACCACCCTTGTCTGCCATGACGGCCATTTGACCATATGACCGCGGACCAGAGGAGCGCGAACAAGAACAGGGAACCGCCCAGGCCAACTGGGCGTCCGACTTGCATGAAACACGGACATTGCCCAAGCGATCCGCGGATCGTCGTCACCTCGTGCAGCGATGCTGCACATGCGACGGCTGACTACATAGCGGGCTATGCCGATGGGCTGGCCGACAACGGCGGTTAGAGCTTGCTCGCCGCTTCCTCGTCGAGCAGCCACACCGTCGCCTCATGACCTTGCGCGCCCGCGGCGGGTACATCATCCGAATCGGCGCCACCCACTGCCGCAGCCACCGCATCGGCTTTATCGGCGCCCGAAACCACCAGCCAGACTTCGCGCGACCGTTCAACTGCGGGCAGTGTCAGGGTGATTCGCAGTGGCGGCGGTTTGGGGGAGTCGGGCACGCCGACCACCAGCCGGCTGGTCTCGCGGACGGCCGGGGTGTGCGGGAACAGCGAGTTGACGTGTCCTTCGGGACCCATGCCGAGCAGGTGGACATCGAACGCGGGAGAGGGTTCTCCGTCGGCGTTGGCGGCCAGCACCTGCTCGTACGACAGCGCGGCAGCATCGAGGTCGTCGCCGAAGTCTCCGTCGCTGGCCGGCATCGCGTGGATGTTGGCGGCCGGGATGTCGATGTGGTCGAGCAGTGCCTCACGGGCCTGCTTCTCGTTGCGGTCGTCGTCGTCCTCGGGGACGTAGCGCTCGTCGCCGAAGAACACATGGACCTTGGCCCAGTCGATCGCGTCACCGTTCTCCCGAACATGTTCCAGCAGGGCGATTCCCGTGCCGCCGCCGGTGAGCGAGATTACCGCCCGGCCCCTGGCTGCGACGGCATCGGTGATGGCACCGATGAGACGGTCTCCAACCGCGGTGACGAGTGCCGCCTTGTCCGAATACTTCTCGATTTCGGTGCTCACATGTATTGAACCTTCTTGATGCCTTCGAGTGCCTGGAAGTAGATGTCGTCGGCGTCCAGCCGGCGCAGGTCCTCGGCCAGACATTCCTTGGCCTCTCTGCGCGCCAGCGGAATCAGCGCCTCGGGCCTGCCGGTGCGGGTCAGCGTCGCCGTCACCCCGGTCTGGGGGCGGCTCAGCGTCACCGTTTCGCTCTTGCGGCGCAGCTCGACCTTGAGATCACCGACCGCGCGCTGCACCGGGCCGTCGATCCTGCTGGCCAGCCAGCCCGCCATGATGTCAAGCGCAGGTTCGTCCTTCAGCCCTGAAACCAAGACTGAGTCGACCTCCTCATATGGCGCCTGGTCCAGCGCTGTCGCCAGGAGCGCGCGCCAGGCCGTGACACGGCTCCACGCCAGGTCGGTGTCGCCCGCGGTGTAGCCCTGCAGCCTGCCTTTGATGGCCTCGAGCGGATCGCTGCTGTTGGTCGCGTCCGTGATCCGGCGAATCGCCAACTGCCCCAGCGGATCTTGTGCCGGAACCGCGGGAGCAGCCGCGGGCCACCAGGCCACCACCGGTGTATCCGGCAATAGGAACGGCAACACCACGCTGCTCGCGTGGTCGGCGAGCTCACCGAAAAGCCGCAACACCACCACTTCACCCGCGCCGGCGTCGGCGCCAACCCGAATCTCGGCATCCAGCCGTGGCTCCGCTGCCTCGCGGTCGGCGGGTACCACGACGATCACCCGGCAGGGATGCTCGCGGCTGGCGAAGTTGGCCGCTTCGATGGAGTCTTCGAGAAGATCCTCGGTGTCGGGCGCGATGACCAGTGTCAGTACTCGGCCCATTGTGACCGCGCCGCCTTCTTCGCGGAGGCTGATGATCTTCTTGTTGACGTCGTTGGTGGTGGCGCCAGGCAAGTTGACGATCATGGCCGCCTCCATTCCCTGTCCATCCGGCGGATCATCTCGAACGCGGAGTCCGGCCCCCAGGTACCCGACTCATAGGGATCAGGCTTCCCGTGCTCCGCCCAGTAGTCGAGTACGGGATCGAGTATCTCCCAGGACAATTCGACTTCTCTGTTGACGGGGAACAAGGACGGCTCGCCGAGCAGCATGTCCAGGATCAGCCGTTCGTACGCCTCAGGAGAGTCCTCGGCGAACGCCGACCCGTAGGAGAAGTCCATGTTGACGTCACGGACTTCCATCTGGCTGCCGGGCACCTTCGACCCGAAGCGCAGCGTGATGCCCTCGTCCGGTTGGACACGGATGACCAAGGCGTTCTTGCCGAGTTCCTCGGTCATCGTCGTGTCGAACGGCAGGTGTGGTGCCCGCTTGAACACCAGCGCGATCTCAGTCACCCTGCGTCCCAGCCGCTTTCCCGTCCTGAGGAAGAACGGCACACCGGCCCAGCGCCGGGTGTCGACCTCCAGCGCGATCGCCGCGAACGTCTCGGTCTTGGAATCCTTCGAGAAGCCCTCCTCCTCGAGCAACCCTGGCACCTTCTCGCTGCCCTGCCAGCCAGCGGTGTACTGACCGCGCGCGGTGGTCTGGTCCAGCGGCTGCATCGGTCGAGTCGCGCCGAGCACCTTGATCTTCTCGGCCTGCAGTTCGTGCGGGCTGAAGCTGACAGGCTCCTCCATTGCGGTGAGCGCCATCAACTGAATCAGGTGGTTCTGGATCACATCCCGCGCAGCGCCGACCCCGTCGTAGTAGCCGCCGCGGCCACCGAGGCCGATGTCCTCGGCCATCGTGATCTGCACACTGTCGACGTAGTTGTTGTTCCAGATGGGTTCGTACAACTCGTTGGCGAACCGCAACGCCAGGATGTTCTGGACGGTCTCCTTACCGAGGTAATGGTCGATGCGGAACACCGACTCCTCGGGAAAGACGCTGTTGACCACGCTGTTGAGCTCTTCGGCGCTCTGCAAGTTGTGACCGAACGGCTTCTCGATGACCACCCGGCTCCAGCGGCCCTGTTGCGGCCGGGCGAGGCCCGAGTTCTGCAGCTGCTCGCACACTGGCTGAAAGGCGTTGGGCGGGATCGACAGGTAGAACGCGTGGTTGCCGCCGGTACCCCGCTCGGCGTCGAGCTTCTCCAGCGTCTCGGCCAGCCGCTGGAACGCCTTGTCGTCGTCGAACGTGCCCTTTACGAAACGGATTCCCTCGGCGAGCCGATCCCAGACCTCCTGGCGGTACGGGGTGCGCGCATGCTGCTGGACGGAGTCGCAGACGAGCTTGCCGAAATCCTCGTCGGCCCAATCCCGTCGGGCGAACCCGACCAACGCGAAGTTGGCGGGCAGCAGCCCGCGATTGGCCAGGTCGTAGATGGCAGGCATCAGCTTCTTGCGGGCGAGGTCGCCCGTCACACCGAAGATGACGACCGCGCACGGGCCCGGGATGCGGGGCATGCGCTTGTCGCGCTTGTCCCGCAGCGGGTTACGCCAGCCTGACGGGGCGGCAGAGGTTTCGACGGACTTGCCCCCCGCGCTCATTTCTTCGAAGCGAGTTGAGTCTGAGTCTCGTCCAACAGCTCCTGCCACGACTTCTCGAACTTCTCCACGCCCTCGTTCTCCAAGGTGAGGAACACGTCGCGCAGATCGACACCCACCGCTGAGAGCTTGTCGAAGACCTCCTGGGCAGCGTCCGCGGTACCCGTGACAGTGTCGCCGGCGATGACGCCGTGATCGGCCACCGCGTCAATAGTCTTCTCCGGCATGGTGTTCACCGTGTTCGGTGCTACCAGTTCGGTGACATACAAGGTGTCGGAGTACTCGGGGTTCTTCACGCCGGTTGATGCCCACAGCGGCCGCTGCACCCGCGCACCGTCACCCTTGAGTGCGGTGAACCGGTCGCCGCCGACGAACACCTCTTCGTATGCGGCATATGCGAGCCGCGCGTTGGCCACGCCTGCCTGCCCGCGCAGGGCGAGCGCCTCGTCGCTGCCGATCTTCTCCAGCCGCTTGTCGACCTCGGTGTCCACCCGAGACACGAAGAACGAGGCGACAGAGTGGATCTTGGAAATGTCGTGGCCGCCCTGCTTGGCGGATTCCAGTCCAGCCAGGTAGGCGTCCATCACCTCACGGTGCCGCTCCACAGAGAAGATCAGCGTCACATTGACCGAGATACCTTCAGCCAGTACGGAAGTGATGGCGGGAAGCCCCTCCATCATCGCAGGGATCTTGATGAACAGGTTCGGTCGGTCCACGATCTTCCACAGCTCGATCGCCTGCTGAACGGTCTTGTCCGTGTCATGCGCCAACCGCGGGTCGACCTCGATGGACACCCGGCCATCGACACCGTCAGACGCTTCCCACTGCGGCCGCAGCACGTCGCAGGCGGTGCGCACGTCGTCGGTGGTGACGGTGCGGATGGCCGCGTCGACATCGGCGCCGCGCTCTGCCAGCTCCTTCACCTGATCGTCGTAAGCGTCGCCCTTCGAAAGGGCCGCCTGGAAGATCGACGGGTTGGTGGTCACGCCCACGACGCTTTTGGTGTCGATGAGCTCCTGCAGATTGCCTGTCTGCAGCCGCTCGCGGGACAGATCGTCAAGCCATACGGAGACGCCCGCGGCGGACAGCGCGGCGAGGTTCTTGTTCTGAGCCATGCTTCGTCCTTCTCTCTATCAGTTGTCGAGTGATCGTTCCGCGGCAGCCACGACGGCTTCGGGGGTGAACCCGAACTCACGGAACAACGTTTTGTCGTCGGCGGATTCGCCGTAGTGCTCGATCGAGACGATCTCGCCGGTGTCGCCGACGAGCTTGTACCAGCTCTGTGCGACAGCCGCTTCCACGGCAACGCGTGCCGAGACCGCGGGAGGCAGCACCTTGTCGCGGTATTCGGCGGGCTGGGACTCGAACCATTCGACGCACGGCATCGACACCACGGTCGCTGTGATGTCCTTCTCGGCCAGCTGCTTCTTGGCCTCGACCGCGAGTTGGAGTTCGGACCCGGTGCCGATGAGCACCACGTCGGGATCCTCGTCCGGGGCACCGCCGAGTACGTAGCCGCCCTTGGCGACGCCCTCGGCGTCGGTGCCCTCCAGCACGGGGATTCCCTGACGCGTCAGGATGAAACCGATTGGGCCGGCACCGTTGCTGCGCGCCAGAATGCTGCGCCACGCGTACGCGGTCTCGTTCGGATCGCCGGGGCGAACCACCGACAGGTTCGGAATCGCGCGAAGCGCCGCGAGATGCTCGATGGGCTGGTGGGTGGGTCCGTCCTCACCGAGACCGATGGAGTCGTGGGTCCAGACGTAGATGGTGTCGATGTCCATCAACGACGCCAGCCGGACAGCCGGACGCATGTAGTCGGAGAACTGCAGGAACGTGCCTCCGAACGCGCGAGTCGGCCCGTGCAGGACGATGCCGGACAGGATCGAACCCATCGCGTGCTCGCGCACCCCGAAGTGGAGGACGCGGCCATACCAGTCCGCGGTGAACTCCTTGGTCGAAATCGACGGTGGCCCAAAGGAGTTGACGTCCTTGATGGTCGTATTGTTACTGCCCGCGAGGTCGGCCGAACCGCCCCACAGCTCGGGCAGCTTGGGCGCGACATCGTTGAGCACCTGACCGAAGGCCGCGCGAGTCGCCAGCGGCTTGGAGCCCGGCTCCCAGTGCGTCAGGTCGGCGTCCCAGCCCTCGGGCAGTTCTTGTGCCAGCAGCCGGTCAAGCAGCTTCTTGCGCTCGGCCTCGCGTTCGGCCCACGCGTCGAAGTCCGTCTGCCACTTTGCGTGAGCTTCCTTGCCGCGGTCGACGAGCTTGCGGGTGTGCGCGATCACGTCGTCGCGGACCTCGAAGGACTTGTCGGGGTCGAAGCCCAGTATCTTCTTGACCGCTGCGACTTCGTCGGCGCCCAGGTCTGCGCCGTGCGCCTTGCCGGTGTTCATCAGGTTGGGCGCCGGATAGCCGATGATCGTGCGGACGGAGATGAACGACGGCTTGTCGGTGACGGCCTTCGCCTGCTCGATCGCCTCGAGGATGCCGACCACATTCTCGCCACCCTCGACCTCCTGCACGTGCCAGCCGTAGGCGCGGTAGCGGGCCGGGGTGTCCTCGGACAGCGCGATGTCGGTGTTGTCCTCGATGGAGATCTCGTTGTGGTCGTAAAACACGATGAGGTTGCCCAGCTGCTGGGTGCCGGCGAGCGACGAGGCCTCGCTGGTGACGCCCTCCTCCATGTCGCCATCGGAGGCGAACACATAGATGAAGTGGTCGAACGGGCTCGTGCCCGGAGCGGCGTCCGGATCGAAAAGCCCGCGCTCATACCGTGAGGCCATCGCCATTCCCACCGCGGACGCCAGACCCTGGCCGAGCGGTCCGGTGGTGATCTCGACACCCCTGGTGTGGCGGAACTCCGGGTGGCCCGGCGTCTTGCTCTTCCACGTGCGCAGCGACTCGATGTCGGACAGCTCGAGCCCGAACCCACCCAGGTAGAGCTGGATGTACAGGGTCAGGCTGGAATGCCCGCACGAGAGCACGAATCTGTCGCGGCCCAGCCAGTGCACGTCGCTGGGGTCGTGTTGCATGACCCGCTGGAACAGCGTGTACGCCAGCGGCGCCAGACTCATCGCCGTGCCCGGGTGACCATTGCCCACCTTGTGCACCGCGTCCGCCGCCAGCACCCGAACGGTGTCGACCGCGGCAGAGTCCAGGTCGGTCCAGTCGTCGGGGTGATTGGGGCGAGTAAGGGCCGAAATTTCTTCGACAGTTGTCACCAGTTGACTCCTCAGGTCGGCAGCCTCGGTACCACCACATACCCTAGTGCGGCGCCGGCAATCGCCGCAGGCCGCGTCGCGCATCATTAGCTGTTCATTTACCGAATCGACCCAGCTAGGTTCTGGGGCATCCCGCGGTCTACCATCGTCTGTAGTAGACGCGGCGCGCTACGCGCCCTTTTGAGGAGTTATCTGCGTGAGCATTCGCGAAGGCCACCTGCTTGACGGGGTGCCGAGCAGAACTCGCGCGACTCTTCTTGGCTACCTTTCGCTGACCAAGCCACGGGTGATAGAGCTCCTCCTCGTCACGACCATTCCCGCAATGCTGCTGGCCGACCGCGGATCTGTGAATCCGCTGCTGATTCTGAACACTCTCGTGGGTGGGCTGCTGGCAGCGGCGGGCGCAAACGCGCTGAACTGTGTGGCCGACGCCGACATCGACAAGGTGATGAAGCGCACCGAGCGGCGTCCGCTGGCGCGCGACACCGTCCCTCGCAGCCATGCGCTGATCTTCGGGCTGGCGCTGAGCGTCGGTTCGTTCTTCTGGCTGTGGTGGACGACGAACATGCTGTCCGCGCATCTGGCGGGGGCGACGATCGCGTTCTACGTCCTGGTCTACACGCTGCTGCTCAAGCGCCGGACGTCGCAGAACGTGGTGTGGGGCGGCGCGGCAGGCTGCATGCCGGTGATGATCGGCTGGTCCGCGGTGACCGGGACGATCCAATGGCCGGCGCTGGTGATGTTCGCGATCATCTTCTTCTGGACGCCGCCGCACACATGGGCGCTGGCGATGCGGTACAAGGAGGACTACCGCGCGGCGGGCGTGCCGATGCTGCCCGCCGTCGCGACCGAGCGGCAGGTCACCAAGCAGATCCTCATCTACACCTGGCTCACCGTGCTGGCGACGCTGGCGCTGGCGCTGGCGACAGGCTGGCTGTACGCGTCGGTGGCCCTGGTGGCAGGCACCTGGTTTTTGGCCATGGCGCACCAGTTGTACGCCGGGGTCCGCCGCGGTGAACCGGTCAAGCCGCTGCGGCTGTTCCTCCAGTCGAACAACTACCTGGCCATCGTGTTCTGCGCGCTGGCCATCGACTCGGCGCTGGACCTGCCGACGCTGCTGAGCCTGTAGCTCAGACTGCTATCGCCGGATCCGCCGGTGCCTGCAGTGCGATCACCAACCGCGCGCGCCCGTCGCCGACGTCGGTGTTTCTGGCGACGATCGTTTTGGTGGTGGCGATCAGACTTTCACCGGTCATATATGCGTATCGGCCGTCAGGACTGATCACCACGTCTTCGATGAATTGGTCGGGTGCAGCGTCGATCTTTAAGACCCCGCCGGTCGCCAAATCGGCGACATTGATATCGCCGGTCTCGAAGGGCGCGGCGAAATCAGGTGCATATGCGAACTGACCGTTTGGCGTGACTGCGATGTCGTAACGGTTGCTATCGAGCGGATCGTCCTGCAGCGATACGAAGGCGCCGTTGTCGACGTGTTAGTGGCGGTATTGATGGTGTAGATACCGTCGAACCCGGTCACGGTAGACCTTCGTGCCGTCTGGGCTCGCGGCGACCTGCTGAAGCCCTCCAACGGTGACGCTAAATCGTGTAGACGCGAAATTTGGGCTCTAGCAGAGTTTTTCGCCAAACTATTTCGACCTGCTGGCGAAAGCGACACGAAACGCTGCTCAGTCCATAATGTGCGGTTTCGTAAACAGTGTTAACCGCGCAGTACCGTTGACATTTGACCGGGGCCAGTTGAGGAGGCAGCAAGATGACATCGAACGGCTTGGCGTTGGTCACCCCCGACAACTTCGCCCGCGCCGAGAGCGACCTCTACTTCGGGAACTCGGTCAAAGAAGACGGATTTGGCAAATTCTTTTTCATCCGCGAGCTGACGCCGATCGACCACCAGATCGTCATCCGGTCCAACCGGGACACCCTGTACGCGGCGGCGGTGTTCGATCTCGACGCTGGGCCGGTGGCTGTGACGCTGCCAGATCCGGGCAACCGGTTCATGTCCCTGCAGGTGATCGACGAGGATCACTACACCCACCGGGTCATCTACTCACATGGCGATTACCCGTTGACGCGGGAGGAGATCGGAACCCGATACGTCTTGGCCGCGGTGCGCATCTTGGTCGACCCGATGACCCCGCCGATATGACCGAGGTGCACGCGCTGCAGGACGCCATTGTCGCTGAACAAGAGAAGTCGGGCAGCTTCGAGACCCCGGACTGGGATCCGGTGAGCCAGAAGACGGTTCGCGATGCGCTAGTGACGCTGGCGACCACCCTGCCCGACACCAAGCGGATGTTCGGCACGAGGGAGGACACCGACCCGGTCCGGCACCTGATCGGAACGGCCAACGCATGGGGCGGCAACCCGGAGAGGGACGCGCTCTACCTCACGATCGTCCCGCCGCAGAACGACGGCACCACAGAGCACCGGTTGACCGTCGGCTACGTGCCCGTCAACGGGTTCTGGTCGGTCACCGTCTACAACAGGGACGGCTACTTCTCGGCGAACCCGCAGAACGCCTACTCGTTCAACAACGTCACCGCGCGCAAGGGTCCCGACGGGAGCACCACCATCTCATTCGGCGGCTGTGACGGCATCGCGGCCAACTGCCTGCCGATCACGCCGGGCTGGAACTACACGGTCCGGCTGTACCGGCCGGAGCAGGCCATCCTCGACGGTTCGTGGACGTTCCCGGAGGCTCGGCCGGTCTAGGGCACCAGCACGATCGAGCCGACGGTCTTGCGGCCCTGCAGGTCGCGGTGGGCCTGCTCGGCGTTTTCCAGCCGGTAGCGCTCGCTCACCGTCACAGTGATGGTTCCCGTCGCGATCGCATCGAGTAATTCGCCTGCACGCCAAGAGAATTCATCGGTGGTACGGGTGTAGTGCGCCAGCGTCGGCCTGGTCAGGAACACCGAACCGGCCGAGTTGAGCCGCTGCGGATCGAACGCCGGAACCGGCCCGCTGGAGGCGCCGAACAGCGCGAGTGTGCCGCGCACGGCGAGGCTGGCCATGCTGGCGTCGAACGTCGCGGCGCCCACGCCGTCGTATACCGCTTCGACTCCGCCGTCGGTCAAGTCCTTGATCTTCGCGCCGAACTCCTCGGGGTCGTCCGGATAGTCCAGCACCT
The DNA here is from genome assembly GCA_046735135.1 of Actinomycetota bacterium. Taxonomy (GTDB): domain Bacteria; phylum Actinomycetota; class Actinomycetes; order Mycobacteriales; family Mycobacteriaceae; genus Mycobacterium. Next base: position 74,692 of record JBKPSU010000004.1, on the reverse strand, counting down.
CGGTCGCGCCGGCCTGTCGTGACAGCTCCGCCTTCTCCGGCGTCGACACCGTGGTGATCACGCTGACCGCCTGGCTGGAGGCCCACTGGGTGAGGATGAGGCCGACGCCGCCCGCGCCGGCATGCACCAGCACGCTGTCGCCCTGCTGCACGGGATAGACCGACTTGAGCAAATAGTGCGCGGTCATGCCCTTAAGCAGCGACGCGGCCGCCACGTCCGGACTCACACCGTCGGGCACATATGCGCAGAAATCGGCTGGCGCAGTGCAATATTCGGCGTACGAACCGTTGGCCTGAGCGGTGACCACGCGGTTTCCGACCCCGAGCGCGGCCACGTCATCACCGACGGCCTCAACCTTCCCGCACACCTCGAGACCGAGGATGAACGGAAGCTCACGCTTGTAGAGGCCGGACCGGAAATAGGTGTCGATGAAGTTGATGCCAATGGCCTCGGCCTTGATCAGCACCTCGCCGGGCCCGGGGGAGGGCGTCGGCTTCTCGACGTAGTTGAGGACCTCAGGTCCGCCGGTTTCGGAGACTTCGATGGCTTGCATAGTGACTATCATCCCTACGTCATGAAACTTGCTCGCCCCGACATCCGTCATCCGCGAATTGTTCTCGCCGGCTGCCCCGCCCTGCCCGAGGGCGACGGCGATGACGCTGGGCTCGTCAACGCCCTTCGCCAGCGGGGCCAGCACGCCCGCTGGCTGTCGTGGGACGACCCGGAGACCCTGCGGGTAGACCTCGTCATCCTCCGGGCAACGTGGGACTACATTGACCGACTCGACGAATTCCTCGAATGGAGTACCCGGGTTTCAAACCTGCTCAACCCGCCTGCCGTGGTCGCGTGGAACACCAACAAGCGCTACCTCACCGACATCGCAGACGCCGGCGTGCCCACGTTGGCGAGTCAGTTCTTCGAACCCGGCGAGCGCGTGCGGGTGCCCAAGGGGGAGGTCGTGGTGAAGCCCGCCATCGGTGCAGGATCGGTTGGCGCGCAACGCTTCGTCGACGCCAAGGCCGCCCGTGAGCACGCCGCGGCGCTCCATGCCGGGGGCAGCACGGTCTTGATCCAGCCCTACGACTCCAGGGTGGAAGACGGGGAAACGGCGTTGGTGTTCCTCAGCGGCGAGCAGTCGCACGCGTTCACCAAGGGCCCGATGTTGCCACCCGCCGGCCAACGTCCGGTGTTCGACCCCTCCGGTACCTATGCCGAGGAGTCGCTGAGCCCTGCCGATCCCGATTTCGAGCTGTGGGACGTGGGCCATGCCGCGCTCGACGCGGCCGCCGCGCACCTGAACATCAAGGCCACCGATCTCCTGTACGCGCGCGTCGACGTGATCGGGGGCTCAGACGATCCGCTGCTCCTCGAGCTGGAACTGGTGGAACCGTCACTGGGCTGGCGCCAACTCGATGTGACGACGAGAGACCTGCAGCAGCGCCAGTTCGCAGTCGGTGTGGAGTCAGCCCTCGACCGGCTCGGGCTCGGCCCGTTCTCGCATCGAGGCCCATAGCGCCGCGGTGGCCGCCGTGCACGCCGCCGCGCCCGCTACGTGCAACGCCACCAGCGCGGCAGGGACCCCGATTGCGTACTGGACACGGCCTACCAGGGCCTGCGCAGCGACCAGGATCAGCAATACGACCAGCCGCTTGATGACACGCCGGTCAGCTCTCATCCTGCGCAGCGCGAAGCCCAGTCCCAGCAGAAGCGCCAGATAGACCATCAGCACTGTCGCGTGGATTTGCACCAGGGTGACGATCTCGATCTGTAGCCGTGGAACCGGGGCTTGGATGCTCTTGTCGCCTGCGTGCGGGCCCGCCGCGGTCACCAAGGTGCCACTGACGAGCTGTGCGGCCAGGACGAGCGCGGTGAGAATCGTCAACTGGCGCAGCGGTTTCGGCACTCGAGGCGTCGGCACACCATCGTCGGGCTCGCCGATCTTCACGAAAAGGAGAACGGCCAGCCAGACCATCGCCATCGACACCAGCAGATGGATCGCGACCGTCCACCACAGCAGGCCGGTGCGGACCGTGATGCCTCCGATGACTGCCTGCATCACCGTCGACGCCGGCAGCAGCCACGCATACACGAGCACCTCAGGTCGACGGCGCGCCCGTGTGACGGCAAGCACCGCGAGGGCGGCGGTCAGCACGACGAGGAAGGTGATCATCCGATTGCCGAACTCGACGGCCTGGTGGATGACGGGCACTTCGGCGTGCGGCACCGGCGTGAAGCTGCCGGGGAAGCACTGCGGCCACGTCGGGCAGCCCAGCCCCGACGCCGTGACGCGGACGATGGCACCGGTGACGGCGATGCCGCCCTGCGTCAGGACGACGGCAGCGGCGATGAGGCGCTGCGTGCGCACGCTGGGCAGCGGAAGCATGTCTACCAGCTGCAGCAGAAATCGTCCGACGGGCACGGCCCGATCGTAGATGATGAGAACTACAGGCCGTAGTAGCGCAGGGTGATCAGCCGCGCTTCCCGCGGTCGGCATCGTCAGGTGAAGCGGAACCAGCGCAGAGCGCACAGCGCTGACACCCCGCCCCATACGGCGAGGACAGCGATGCCGAACCAGTCGACCGACAGCGACATCGCCTGCGTCAGCGCCTCGGTGAGGGCGCCTGAGGGTGTCAGCCGGGCCGCCCATTGCACGGCATCGGGCACCACCTGACCCTCCAGGGTGAGCGCACCCAGCCCGGCGAAGACGAACCAGAGCAGGTTGGCGACGGCGAGCACGATCTCGGCCCGCAGCGTGCCGCCCAGCAACAGACCCATCGCGGCGAAGCCCGCCGTGCCCAGCGCGATGATCACCGCGCCGAGCATCAACCCGACGATGTGTGGGCGCCATCCCAGCGCAATGCCGATGGCGCCCAACACTATTGACTGAAGAAACACGACCGTGACGACGGCAAGCGACTTGCCTGCGATGATGCCCCACACCGGCAGCGCCGTCGCGCCGATCCGCTTCAGCGCCCCGTACCGGCGGTCGAACGCGACCGCGATCGCTTGTCCCGTGAACGCCGTCGAGATCACCGCCAACGCCATGATTGCGGGCACGAACGTCGCCGCCCGGTTCGGCCCGAACGATCCGAACGGCAGCAGCGTCAACCCGATCAGCAGCGTGATCGGGATGAAGAGGGTCAACAGGAGCTGTTCACCGTTGCGTAGCAACAACTTCAGTTCCAACGCGTACTGCGCGGCGAGCATCTTCGGCACGGCCGCAGGCCGCGGGTCGGGCGTGAAGGTGCCGCCGGCGAACCTGTTCACGGCCGCAGCTCCCGTCCCGTGAGGTCCAGGAAGACGTCCTCGAGGCTGCGCTGCTCGACGCGCATATCGGTGGCGAGCACGTTGAGCCGCGCGCACCACGCCGTCACCGTCGCGAGCACCTGCGGGTCGATGTGCCCCTCGACGAGGTACTCACCCGGTGATGCCTCGGTGGCTTTATAGCCTTCCGGCAGTGCGGATATCAGCAGCGACAGGTCCAGCATCTTCGGCGCGCTGAACCTCAGCTGGTTCTCTGCACCGCTGCGCATCAGTTCGGCCGGGGTGCCGCTGGCCACCGCAACACCACGGTCGATGATCACCAGCCGGTCGGCGAGTTCCTCGGCTTCGGTCAGCTGATGCGTGGTCAGCAGGACCGTCACACCGTCGGCGCGCAACGCATCGATCAACTCCCACACCACGATTCGCGCGTGCGCGTCCATGCCCGCCGTCGGCTCGTCGAGGAACACCAGCTCCGGCCTTCCGACCACCGCGCAGGCCAACGCCAGGCGCTGCTGCTGTCCGCCCGAGAGCCGACGATATGTCGTCTTCGCGGCCTCCGTCAGGCCAAGCGTCTCCATCAGCCACTTCGGATCCAGCGGGTTGGCGCTGTACGCCGCAACCAGATTCAGCATCTCCCCGGCCTGCGCCGCCGGATACGCGCCGCCGCCCTGGAGCATGACCCCGATACGCGCACGCACCCGCGCGTTGTCGGTGATCGGGTCGAGGCCGAGTATTTCGATGGTGCCCGCGTCCGGCTTGATGAAGCCCTCGCACATTTCGACCGTGGTCGTCTTGCCTGCGCCGTTGGGTCCGAGCAGGGCGAGCACCTCGGCGGGATGCACGTCGAGATCGAATTCGGACACCGCGGTCGTTGACCCGTATCGCTTGGACACCCCGCGCAGACGCACGGGGATGCCGGAGCCGGACGTCACGGGGATTCAGCGTAGGCGTCGGCCTTCGCTGCCCGCGGGCGCGGTAGCGACGGTTCGACCGGGACGGGCTGCAGAACAGGCAGGACGGCGAGTTCGGGCCCGGGATCCGGCAGCTTTCGCCACGGCAGCCGGTAGTAGGTGATCGCGATCAGCATCGCCACGATCACGGTGCTCGCCGCGGTCGCCAACAGGATCTGGAAGACGGTGAAACGGTCTCCGTTGGCGGTCGGGCCGAAGATCCCGACCACCAGCGTCACGACGATGGCCGTGGTCCGGAAGGAGCGCCTGGTGGCCCACGCTGCCAGCGGGATCACCGCCCACAGCACGTACCACGGCTGAACCACCGGGAAAAGTAGGACTGTCATGCCGAGAGCGACGCCGAGGCCGCCGACGGGATGCAGCCGACCCCGCAGCACCGACAACAACAGCCAGGTCACCAGGATCGCGATGACGAACACACCAATGCCACGGGTAAGTCCGAGCACAGCGGTGGTGTGGTCACCGAGACCCAACAGAATGCCCACTTGTCCCGTGCCCAGCGCCAACAACGTCGGCAACGACATCCAACTGCGCACGACGTTGGCGGTGCCGAGGGTGAACAGCCAGCCGAATCCGAGGCCGCTGGCCCAGCCGATCACCGCCATCACCGTCACCGAGACCGCGGTCAACGACCCGCCCGCGATCAAAAAGGCCTTGAACGTGCCGCCCCATCGACAAGCCAGCGCCATCGCGACGAAGCCGACCGCCAGTAGTCCCGGCAGCTTGACCTGGGAGGACAGCGTGATCAGCACGACGCCGAGCACGAGATTCACCATGGGTCGCCATCGCACCCAGTCGTCACGAGTTTGCGGCCAGGCCAACGGTTTTGGCACCAACGGTTTGTCGGCGTAGACGCCGCGCAGTGCGAACTCCGTACCCGCAAGCATCAGCCCGAGCATCAGGGCCTCGTTGTGGATGCCCGCGACCAGATGCATGATCAGCAGCGGGTTGGCGGCGCCCAGCCACAGCGCGCTGACTTCGGCGACGCCACATCGGCGCGCCAGCCGCGGCACGGCCCAGACGATCAGGCCCACGCCGAGCAGCACCACCAGCCGGTGACACAGCACCGCGAAGACGATGTTCTCGCCCGTCAGCGCCGAGATCCCCTGTCCGAGCCATAAAAACAGCGGACCGTACGGCGCAGGGGTTTCCCGCCACATCGTCGGCACGGACAGCGTGAACACGTGATCGAGGCCCAGGCCGGTGGCGGGGCCGACCTTGTACGGGTCGAGCCCGTTGATCGCGATCTCACTCTGCGCCAGATACGAATAGACGTCGCGGCTGTACATCGGTGGCGCGATGAGCAACGGAAGCACCCACAACAGCAGCGTGCGGTCCAGCTGGCTGCGGGTCATCCGGCGCTCGCCCAGCGCGAAGCGGCCCAGCATCAACCACGCCAACGCCATCATCACCGCGCCGGTGGTGGTCATGGTCAGCGAGACGGTCTGGATGCGCGACGGAAGGTTGAGAAGCCGCACCCCGAACGTCGGATCCTGCACGACGGGACGGGCACCCACACCCAATGCGCCGATGGCCATCAACACCGTGCCGGTCGCGCCGAACAGGCGGGTCCGGCGCAGCGCAATCAGTTCGGCGTCGTTGAGTGGCGAGCCGACGGTCCGCTCATCCCCGTGCCATCCGGCGATCGAGGTGGACAAAGACCATAGGCGGGCAGCCATCAGTGCAGCGTAGCCGTCAGAGCGCGACGATCACCTTTCCGGTGTTGCCCCCGCTGAACAACAGGTTCAGCGCGCCGGGCGCGTGCTCGAGCCCCTCGACGACGTGCTCGGACGACTTGATCTTGCCCTCGGCGATCCAGCCCACCATCTCCATCTGCGCGGCGGGGAAGCGGTCGAGGTAGTCGAGAATGATGAAGCCCTCCATGCGCCCGCGACGCACGAGCAGGTTGAGGTAATTGCTCGGCCCCGGCGGGGGACCGTCGCTGTTGTACGTAGAGATCGCGCCGCACAGCACGACGCGACCACGCATGGCGATGTTCGCGAGGCAGTCGTTGAGGATCGACCCGCCGACATTGTCGAAGTAGAGGTCGATGCCGTCCGGGCAGGCCTCCTTGAGGCGCGTGGCGACGTCCTCGTTCTTGTAGTCGATCGCCTCGTCGAACCTCAACTCGTTGACGATGTGAGCGCACTTCTCCGCGCCGCCGGCGATGCCGACAACCTTCTTGGCACCCTTGATCTTGGCGATCTGGCCCGCCGCGGAGCCGGTCGCTCCTGCGGCACCGGAAATGACGACGACATCGCCGTCCTTGACCCCTCCGACGTCGATCAGGCCGAAATAGGCGGTCATGCCGGTGACGCCGAGGATTCCGATGGCGATTCCCGGGGGCACCCCGTCCGGAAGCACCTGCATCGAACGCTCGCCGGCGTCGGCAATCACGTATTCCTGCCAACCGGTCATGCCGAACACCAGCTGTCCGGGTTGATAGGCGTCGGAGCGGCTCTCCACCACCTCGCCGACGCCGCCGCTGCGGATGACCTCGCCGATCTGAATCGGGGGCAGATAGCTGGGAACGTCGTCCATCCACGTGCGAATCGTCGGATCGATGGACAGATAACGGACCTTGACCAGCGCCTCGCCGTCCTTAAGCTCGGGCAGCTGCTCGCTGTCCAAGCGCGTCGTGTCGTCGTCCACCAGTCCGGAGGGGCGCTGGGCCAGTACCAGTCGCCTGTTCTGCTCGCTCACGTGGCGATCGTAGGACGTTGGCCACATAAGGGTGACCTTGCTTTACCCTGTTCTGGAATTCCGTCACAATGGTGTTGTGAAAATACGTCCCGAGGAAGGCGCCGTTTCGTCGGCGACCACGGGCGACCGCCACACGCGTGGCGCGATCGTCCAGCTCCTTCTGGAGTCGGGACCCATTACCGCAGGCGAGATCGGCGAACGGCTCGGCATCTCTGCCGCCGGTGTCCGTAGGCATCTCGACGCCCTGCTCGACGCGGGCGACGCGCAGTCCAATGCCGCCGCGTCCTGGCAACACAGCGGGCGTGGCAGGCCGGCCCGTCGCTATCGGCTCACCGCCGCGGGGCGCGCCAAGCAAGGTCACACCTATGACGACCTGGCGGTCGCGGCCATGCGCCAGCTCCGCGAAATAGGTGGCGACGACGCCGTCCGCACCTTCGCGCGGCGCCGCATAGACACCATCCTGTCGGGAGTAACCGACGGACCCGACGACGTTGAATCCACTGTCGATCGAGTCGCCGACGCACTGAGCAGGGCCGGTTACGCCGCGAGCACCACCCAAGTGAGCGGTCCGATCCACGGATTGGAGCTGTGCCAGCATCACTGCCCGGTGTCGCACGTCGCCGAGGAGTTCCCGGAGCTGTGCGAGACAGAGCGGGAGGCCTTCGCCGAGGTGCTGGGTACCCATGTTCAGCGGCTGGCCACGATCGTCAACGGAGACTGCGCGTGCACCACGCACGTACCGCTCAACCAGGACCAAGAACCAGGTCGGCGCACAACCCACGGCGCCGAAGCCACCACAAGCAAGCAAGGAGCGTCGACATGACGATCACGCCCGAAGCCCTGACCCAGGAACAGACCATCGCGTCGCTGGGTCGATACGGCTATGGCTGGGCCGATTCCGACGAGGCGGGCGCCAGCGCGCAGCGCGGGCTGTCCGAGGCTGTGGTGCGCGACATCTCGGCCAAGAAGGACGAGCCGGATTGGATGCTGGAAAGCCGGCTGAAGGCGCTGCGCACGTTCAACAAGAAGCCGATGCCGAACTGGGGCTCCAACCTCGAGGGCATCGACTTCGACAACATCAAGTACTTCGTGCGCTCCACCGAGAAGCAGGCCGCGACGTGGGACGACCTGCCCGAGGACATCCGCAACACCTACGACCGGCTCGGCATCCCCGAGGCGGAAAAGCAGCGCCTGGTGTCCGGCGTTGCGGCGCAATACGAGTCAGAGGTCGTCTATCACCAGATCCGCGAAGATCTCGAGGCGGAGGGCGTCATCTTCCTGGACACCGACTCGGGCCTGCGTGAACACCCAGAGATCTTCAAGCAGTACTTCGGCACTGTGATCCCCGCCGGTGACAATAAATTCTCGGCGCTGAATACCGCTGTCTGGTCCGGTGGTTCGTTCATCTACGTGCCGCCTGGCGTGCACGTCGACATTCCGCTGCAGGCCTATTTCCGGATCAACACCGAGAACATGGGCCAGTTCGAGCGGACGCTGATCATCGTCGACGAGGGCGCGTACGTGCACTACGTCGAGGGCTGTACGGCCCCGATCTACAAGAGCGACTCGCTGCACTCCGCGGTGGTCGAGATCATCGTGAAGCCCGGTGGCCGTTGCCGTTACACGACCATCCAGAACTGGTCGAACAACGTCTACAACCTCGTCACCAAGCGTGCCCGCGCGGAGGCCGGGGCCACCATGGAATGGGTCGACGGCAACATCGGGTCGAAGGTCACGATGAAGTATCCCGCGGTGTGGATGACCGGCGAGCACGCCAAGGGCGAGGTGCTGTCGGTCGCCTTCGCCGGCGAGGGGCAGCACCAGGACACCGGAGCCAAGATGCTGCACCTGGCGCCGAACACGTCGAGCAACATCGTCTCCAAGTCGGTGGCCCGCGGTGGCGGTCGCGCGTCCTACCGTGGCCTCGTCCAGGTGAACAAGGGTGCGCACGGCTCGCGGTCAAGCGTGAAATGCGATGCGCTGCTTGTCGATACGATCAGCCGCAGCGACACCTACCCGTACGTCGACATCCGCGAGGACGACGTCACGATGGGCCACGAGGCCACCGTGTCGAAGGTCAGCGAGGACCAGCTGTTCTATCTGATGAGCCGCGGCCTCACCGAGGACGAGGCGATGGCGATGGTGGTCCGCGGCTTCGTCGAGCCGATCGCCAAGGAACTGCCGATGGAATACGCGCTGGAGCTGAACCGTCTGATCGAGCTGCAGATGGAAGGCGCTGTCGGCTAGTGACTCAGAACCTGACAGCGACTCTGGAGGGCAGGACCAAGGGCGAGATCTTCACGTCATTCGATGTTGACGCCTTTGAGGTGCCGCATGGGCGTGACGAGATCTGGCGGTTCACTCCTCTGAAACGCCTACGTGGACTGCACGACGGGTCCGCCCCGGCGACCGGCACCGCAACCATCGAGGTTTCCGGATGCGACGGCGTGACCGTCGAGACGGTGCGCCGCGGTGACGCGCGTCTCGGGCAGGCCGGCGTGCCCGCCGACCGCGTTGCCGCGCAGGCGTTCTCGTCGTTCAACACCGCGACAATCGTCACCATCGACAAGGCCGCTTCCTGCGAGGAGCCGATCGAGATCGAGGTCACCGGTCCCGGCGAGGGAGCGACGGCTTACGGACACCTCCAGGTGCGCGTAGGCGAGCTCGCCGACGCCGTGGTCGTCATCGACCAGCGTGGCAGCGGTACCTATGCCGACAACATCGAATTCGTCGTAGGGGATGCGGCGACGCTGAAGGTGGTGTCGATCGCCGACTGGAACGACGACACGGTGAACGTCAGCACACACCACGCGACGCTCGGCAAGGACGCCGTCTTCCGCCACGCCGCGGTTACCCTCGGCGGAGACGTGGTCCGGCTGACCGGGCGCGTCCGTTACTGCGCGCCTGGCGGGGACGCCGAATTGCTCGGCCTCTACTTCGCCGACGACGGCCAGCACTTCGAATCGCGGTTGCTTGTCGACCATGCCGAGCCGAACTGCCGGTCGAACGTGACGTACAAGGGTGCGCTGCAAGGTGATCCGAACTCCTCGCGCCCAGACACGCACACCGTCTGGATCGGCGACGTACTGATCCGCGCGGACGCCACCGGCACCGATACCTTCGAGACGAACCGCAACCTGGTGCTCACCGACGGCGCCCGCGCCGACTCGGTGCCCAATTTGGAGATCGAGACCGGCGAGATTGCCGGCGCCGGACACGCAAGCGCCACCGGGCGGTTCGACGACGAGCAGGTGTTCTACCTGCAAGCCAGGGGCATCCCCGAAGACCAGGCGCGACGCCTGATCGTGCGTGGCTTCTTCGGCGAACTCATCCAGAAGATCACCGTGCCCGCAGTGCGCGAACGGTTGACCGAAGCCATCGAACACGAACTAGCTATTACGGAATCGAGGACAGCCACCTCATGACCACACTGGAAATCAAGGACCTTCACGTCAGTGTCGTGTCGAAAGAGGACGGGACCGACATCCCGATTCTGAAGGGCGTCGACCTCACCGTGAAGTCGGGCGAGACACACGCCCTGATGGGCCCGAACGGATCCGGCAAGTCGACGTTGTCCTACGCGATCGCAGGACATCCGAAGTACACGGTGACATCCGGCTCGATCACGCTGGACGGACAAGACGTGCTGGCGATGAGCATCGACGAGCGCGCCCGCGCCGGCCTCTTCCTGGCCATGCAGTATCCGATTGAGGTGCCAGGGGTGTCGATGTCGAACTTCCTGCGCACCGCGGCCACCGCCGTGCGGGGTGAGGCGCCGAAACTGCGGCACTGGGTCAAGGAGGTCAAGGGCGCGATGGAGGGCCTCGACATCGATCCGTCCTTCTCCGAACGCAGTGTCAACGAGGGCTTTTCGGGTGGTGAGAAGAAGCGCCACGAGATCCTGCAACTGTCGGTGCTCAAGCCGAAGATCGCGATTCTCGACGAGACCGACTCCGGCCTGGACGTCGACGCGCTGCGCGTCGTCAGCGACGGCGTCAATCGGTATGCCGAAGAGGTGCACGGCGGGGTCCTGCTGATCACCCACTACACCCGCATCCTGCGCTACATCCAGCCGCAGTTCGTGCATGTCTTCGTCGGCGGACGCATCGTCGAGTCCGGCGGCCCCGAGCTTGCCGACGAACTCGAAGAGAACGGCTACGTGCGGTTCACGCCGCAGGCGGCCGCTTCATCGTCCTGAGGGAGCTTGATCGTATGACCACGTCGGTGACTCCACTTGACCTCGCCAGGATTCGGGCCGACTTTCCGATCCTCAAGCGGGTGATGCGTGGTGGAAACCAGCTGGCATATCTCGATTCCGGCGCCACCTCGCAGCGGCCGACGCAGGTCCTCGACGCCGAGCGGGACTTCCTGGTCACCTCCAACGGCGCCGTGCATCGGGGTGCCCACCAGCTGATGGAGGAGTCCACCGACGCCTACGAGCAGGGTCGCGCCGACATCGCGGCGTTCGTCGGTGCCGACGCCAACGAGCTGGTGTTCACCAAGAACGCCACCGAAGCCATCAACCTGGTCGCCTATGTGCTCGGTGACGGCCGTTTCGAGCACGCCGTCGGCCCCGGCGACGTCATCGTCACCACCGAACTGGAACACCACGCCAACCTCGTGCCGTGGCAGGAGCTGGCCCGCCGGACCGGCGCGACGTTGAAGTGGTACTCCGTTGGACCCGAAGGCCGTATCGACATCGACTCCCTCGAGCTGGACCGTAACGTCAAAGTCGTTGCGTTCAGCCACCACTCGAATGTCACGGGGGCGATCGCTCCGGTCGCGGATCTGGTGGCCCGGGCGCAGGCTGTCGGCGCCCTTACGGTTCTTGACGCCTGCCAGTCGGTGCCGCATCAACCGATCGACTTCCACGCGCTCGGCGTGGACTACGCGGCGTTCTCCGGTCACAAGATGCTGGGCCCCAATGGTATTGGCGTGCTCTACGGACGTCATGAACTGCTCGACGCGATGCCGCCATTCATCACGGGCGGCTCGATGATCGAGACCGTGACGATGGAGGCGACCACCTACGCGCCTGCGCCGCAGCGGTTCGAGGCGGGCACGCCGATGACGTCACAGGTCGTCGGTCTCGCCACCGCCGCACGCTACCTGCGCGCCATCGGAATGGACGCCGTCGAGCAGCACGAGGCCGAACTGGTCGCCGCCGCCTTGGAGGGGTTGGCGACGGTCCCAGGGGTTCGCATCGTCGGGCCGACATCCCTGATCGGGCGCGGCTCTCCTGTCAGCTTTGTCGTGGACGGTATCCATGCCCACGACGTCGGTCAGATCCTCGACGACGACGGTGTTGCCGTGCGGGTCGGACACCACTGCGCGTGGCCGCTGCACCGCAAGTTCGGTATCGCCGCAACGGCGCGGGCGTCGTTCGCGGTGTACAACACCCACGACGAGGTGGACCGGCTGGTGGCCGGAGTCAAGCGCGCCGTCGAATTCTTCGGCAGGGACTGAGGTTTGGCCGTGAGAATGGAGCAGATGTACCAGGAGGTGATCCTGGACCATTACAAGCATCCGCACCACCGCGGGCTGCGGGAACCGTTCGGCGCCGAGGTGCATCACGTCAACCCGACGTGCGGCGACGAGGTCACGCTGCGGGTGGCGCTGAGCGAAGACGGTGAGACGGTCACCGACATCTCCTATGACGGGCAGGGTTGCTCGATCAGCCAGGCCGCGACGTCCGTGCTGACCGACCTGCTGATCGGCCAGACAGTCGGTGACGCGCTGAAGACCGTCGCGGCGTTCAACGAAATGATTTCGTCCCGCGGCAATGTCGAGGGAGACGAAGACGTGCTTGGCGATGGCATCGCCTTCGCCGGGGTGGCCAAGTATCCGGCGCGCATCAAGTGCGCGCTGCTGGGTTGGATGGCCTTCAAAGACGCAGTGGTGCAAGCCAGTGAGGAGACGTTAGATGAGCGACACCGCAGTGCCTAACGAGGAGTTTCTCGCCGATCTCGAGGAGGCGATGCGTGACGTCGTCGATCCCGAGCTCGGCATCAACGTCGTCGATCTCGGGCTCGTGTACGACCTGAACGTCGAAGAGGGCGACGCGGGCACGGTGGCGGTTGTCGACATGACGCTGACGTCGGCGGCCTGCCCGCTGACCGACGTGATCGAGGATCAGTCGCGCACCGCGCTCGTCGGCGCCGGGCTGGTCAACGAGATCAAGATCAACTGGGTGTGGAACCCGCCGTGGGGCCCGGACAAGATCACCGAGGACGGTCGCGAGCAGCTGCGCGCGCTGGGCTTCACCGTCTAGCTGTTGTCCTGCGGTCGCGTGGGTCGGCGGTGATGCCAGAATGTCGTCATCAAACTCATAATCACCGCGCTGATCGTCGTCGCCCTGTTTCTCGGTGCCTTGGGGCTGGCGCTGTCGGGTCACCGGCGGCTGGCCGCGGCCCTGTGCGGCGCCGCGTTGCTTGCCGCCCTGACGAAGCTCACGATCGGGGTGCACACTCACGGACGGGTGACGAGGCTCGACGCGGCCACCATGTCCTGGTTCGCCGCACACCAGCACCGGAAGATAAATTGGGTTGCCGGGGTGATCACGGACCTCGGTAGCCCGGGAGCGACCGCGGCCGCGGGACTGCTCTGCGGGGCGGTGCTTTCCTGGCAGGCTCGTGCGGTGCTTCCCGGCGTCGTCGTGGTCGGTACCGTCGCCGCCGCCTGGGTGGCTGAGACCGCGCTCAAAGTGCTGGTCGAGCGGCCGCTGACCCCGGTGGAGTTGCAATTGACGACCGACAGTCATTCGTTTCCGTCGGGGCATGTGGCCGGCACCGGTGCACTGCTCGGCATCATCGCCGTATGCATCGGAGTTGGACGCAGCCGAATCGACCGGGCTTGCTTGGCGGGTTGCGTCTTCGCCGGTGTGCTGGTCGTCGCCTTCGCCCGGTTGTACCTGGGGGTGCACTGGCTCACCGACGTTATCGGGGGGGCGATACTAGCCGGGGTTTTCGTGAGCTTGGGTGCCACCGTCATGCCCTCCACCCAAGTGCACATTCAGCGGAGCTCGTCGCTCCACTGAGTTTCGTTCCGCAGCAAGGGCTTCAACACCTTGCCCGCCGGATTCCGCGGCAGCGGCTCGCTGCGGAAGCACACGAATTGCGGCGCGTTGTAGTCGGCGATGCGTTCCTTGACGAACGCGCGGATCTCCAGCGGATCGGGCTGCATTCCGGGTAGGGGCACCACGACCGCCCCGACTTTCTCGCCCATCATCTCGTCGGGCACGCCTAGGACGGCCGCCTCGAACACGCCGGGGTGTTGTGCGAGAACGTTTTCGACCTCGACGCAGTAGACGTTCTCGCCGCCGCGGCAGATCATGTCCTTTAGCCGGTCGACGATCTGCACGAATCCGTCATCATCGACGCGCGCGAGATCGCCGGTGTGCAACCAGCCGTCGACGAACGTCTCCGCCGTCTTTTCTGGCTTGTTCCAGTAGCCTGCGACGACGTTCTGGCCCCGGATGAGCAATTCGCCGACGCCTGTCACCGGGTCGGGGTCGCGCACGTCGACCTCGACAGGCGGTGCAGCGAAGCCGACGGTCTCCGGCCGCAGCTCGGCGTACTCGTCGGGGAGCATGGTGGACACCGACGACGTCTCGGTGAGCCCGAAGCCGTTGGCCAGACGCGCATTCGGAAAAGACGCTCGAAGGCGTGCGATGACGTCGGGCGGTGTCGGAGCGCCGCCGTACATACACCAGCCAACCCCGCTCATATCGAAATCGGCGAAGTTCGGTTGGTTCATCGCCAACCAGAAGACCGCGGGTACCGACGTCAGAACATTGATGCGCTCATCGGTCGTCGCCCGCATGAACGCCTGCACGTCGAAGGCGGGCATGATCACCGCGGTGCCGCCGAGGCGGATCGTCGGCAATAACTGGCTGTTGCAGCCTGTGGCGTGGAACAGCGGCACCGAAATGAGGTTGCGCACAGCCACATCGGGCGCGATGTGCATCGCACGGATGCAGGTCTCGACGTTCGACAGGAAGTTCTCGTGGGTGACCATCGCGCCCTTCGGGAAGCCGGTCGTACCGCTGGTGTACATCAACGCAGCGACGGTCTTGTGTTCGGCGTCAGTCACACAAGGCTCGCCGTCCGGCAGCGGCGAGTCGGGGGACAGAACCACATCCGCTCCTGCGTCGCTGACGACGTAGGACACCTCACTGTCGGAGAAGCGGGTGTTGACGGGCACGATGACCGCGCCGGCCATCAGCGTCCCCCAGAAGCCGAGACACCACTCCAGCCCGTTGCCGTGCCGGTTGGCGACCCGATCACCGGGTTGGACGCCCGCCGCGCGCAGACCGCCGGCGACGCGGGCCGATCGATCCCACAGCTCTCGGTAGCTCACCCGGTCGCCGCCCAGCACGACAATGCACTCGCGATCCGGATGACGGTCCACTGAAGCGCGGAACATGTCCAGCAGCGACGGTGCAAGCGTCGAATAACGGAGAATGCCGTCGTCGGTGCGAACCACGCCGGACATGTCGAACGGCACCTTCTGCCCGCTGCGGCCCTGCTTTGCGATCATGTCCGTCAGTTTGGCGTGCTGTCCGCACATGTGGGCGAACTCGACACAATCGTCCCGCCGCAGCGCAGCGTTCGGATCACGGCGCGTCCAACCCTGTTCGGCGATCGGCCACTCGGGGATGGTCGATCAGCGTGACATCGACGCCCGAACTCACTTCGCCCGAGGTCGAAAATCCTGACCAGCGCGGATTCGATCCCACGGTTCGCACGGCGCTGCTGGCGAGCCTCGTCGGCGCCACCATCGAGTGGTATGACTTCTTCCTCTATGCGACGGCGGCCAGCCTCGTCTTCAACCACGCGTTCTTCCCGGACCAGAGCTCGTTCGTGGGGACCATGCTGTCGTTCGCGACCTTCGCGGTCGGGTTCGTGGTTCGCCCGATCGGCGGCTTCGTCTTCGGCCACGTCGGGGATCGCATCGGCCGCAAGAAGACCCTTGCGCTGACCATGTTCCTCATGGGCGGGGCCACAGCGCTGATGGGGCTGCTGCCGACGGCCGCGCAGATCGGCATACTCGCTCCGATTCTGTTGTTGCTGCTCCGGATAGTGCAGGGATTCGCGCTCGGCGGCGAATGGGCGGGCGCGATCCTGCTCGCGGTTGAGCACAGCCCGCCACGCAGGCGCGGGTTCGCCGGAAGCGTGCCCCAGGTGGGGTTGGCACTCGGACTCGCCTTGGGCACAGGGGTTTTCGCGCTGCTGCAGATCGTGCTACCCGAAGGCGCGTTCGAGTCGTACGGCTGGCGCATCGCGTTCTTGATCAGCGTCGTGCTGGTTGTCTTCGGTGTGATTGTCCGGTTGAAGGCTACCGAGACGCCTGCGTTCGAAAAGCTCCGAGCCGCGGGCGACCGCTCGGCCGTGCCGCTGCGGGAGGTGTTTCGTCCACCGTATCTGCGGCCGACCGTCTTGGGTCTGCTGTCACGCTGGGGCGAAGGTGCGGCTTTCAACACCTGGGGCGTTTTCGCCATCTCCTACGCGACGGGCACCCTGCATCTCGAGAGGATCCCGGTCCTGATCGCCGTCACGGCGGCGGCGCTGGTGATGGCGGTGCTGCTTCCGGTGTCGGGGGTGCTCACCGACCGGTTCGGCGCGCGCGCAGTGTATGCGAGTGGAATCGCCGCCTATGCGCTGGCGGTGTTTCCGATATTCGCGTTGTTCAACACCAAGAGCATCACGGCGTTTGCGATCGGATTGCTGTTGGTGTTCGGCGTCATTCACGCCTGGTTTTACGGCGCGCAGGGAACGCTCTACGCGTCGCTGTATCCCGCGCGGATTCGCTACACCGGTCTGTCGACTGTGTATCAGCTCTCCGGGGTGTACTCGTCTGGATTGACCCCGCTGATACTGACGGCCTTGATCGCCGCGGCGCACAAGTCGCCGTGGTTGGCGTGCACGTACCTGGTCGTCACGGCGGCGATCAGCGTGGTGGCGACGCTGCTGCTGAGGCCGAGTTCAGGTGAAGACGTCGTTCAGCGTCACGGTTTGTAGGTTGCGGCTGGTGATCAGGCCGGCGAGCTGGTCGAAGCACTGCGTGATCGTTGGCAGATTGGCGTGTGCCAGCACGATTTGTTGGGGCGCGAAGGACCGCTCCGCGCAGGCGATGAGGTTGGCCGCGGTCTCCGGCAGTGAGTCGCCGACGGTGCCGCTCCACAACGTGACGGTCGAGTACCCCAGGTCCGCGGCGACCCTGTCGATGTCGGGGGTATGCACCCCGTACGGCGGCCGGAAGAATGGCGTCCCGTCGGTACCGTAGGTGTTGCGCAGGAAGTCGGCGTTGCGCTGAATCTGATCGTGGACCGCGCTGAGGCTGATCTTGCTCAGGTAGGGATGCGACCACGTGTGATTGGCCATCTGGACCTGGCCGGAGTCGACCATCGGACGGAGAGCTGAGACGTTGTCGCTCCAGGACCTGTTGTCGCCGTTGACGAAGAAAGTCAGCCGGGTACCGGTGTCACGGCAGCACTGGGCGAACGCGGCGACCACCGGGCTGCTGGCACCGTCGTCGACGGTGAGGGCCAACTGGTTGCCGTCGCCCGGCAGTCGAGTGAGCACGCCAACGGGAGGGGCCACCCTCACCCTTGGCATGTCCGGAGTGGCCGCAGCGGCAGGCGTTCTGGTGATTGCCGCTATGGTGCCGACCGCGATCGCGGCCAACACGGTGCGCCTGTCGACGCATGGCACCACCTGATCGTAATTCTGCGCCGGGGAACAATCATCAATTGCACACTGCGGCTTTGCTTCTCGTCTGCTGAGAACTGACTGTAGCCAGATCGCCGGTTGAACCGTCACAATCGTTGAATGCTCACTGTGCCCGCGTTCGTGTGGCGATACGGTCCCTTTCTTCGCGGGTTGATTCTCGGTCTTGGTGTCGGCGCGGTTCTGGCCGCGCTGGCGTGGCTGGACTCGGGGTTCTGGCTCGCGGGGGTGACGGTGTTCGTCATCACGTGTGCGTTCTACGGATTGTGGATGTCACGGCGGATGGCTCGGAACTGGCCCAGCGCCAAGCAGCTGAGAGGGCCGGAACGCGAGCAGGTGGCCAGCTCGGCCCGGGAGGGCCACCAGATCGACGACCCTCGACTCGCGTCTGCGCTCATCGATTACCGCAACGGACTGCACGAGGCCGCCGAGGAGACCAAGCAGTTGCGGTGGCTGGTGCCGGTCGTCCTCGTCGTCGCGGTCGGGACGGCGGCCTGGGATGCCGCCTTCGGGTCGTGGGGAAACGCGATCGCCTCGATCATTTATCTGGCGATGCTCGCGGTCGAAGTGTTCTGGTGGCCCAAGCGGCGGCGACAGCTGCTGGGCAACGCCGACCGTGCCGTCGACCTGGCCGACGAGCGGACGGAATAAATCAGAGCCGGTCGGCCAGCTCCGCCAGGTTGGCGACGACCACCGTCGGCTGCGGCAAGCCGGCAGCGGGCAGGGGAGCGTTCCCGGGCCGCGCGATCAGCGCCCCGCTGAAACCCACGGCCTGCGCACCGATCGTGTCCCAGACATGGGCAGCAACCATCATGCAATCCGAAGGTCGGACGCCCAGTTCGACAGCCACACCGGTGTACAGCTGCGGCGCAGGTTTGAAGGCGCGTGACGAGTCGACGCTGAACTGCCGCTCGAAGTAACCGGCAAGGCCCGCATGCTCGAGCGGTGTCGTGCCGCCGCCGACCGGGGGAGAATTCGTCAGCGTGACAAGGCGGTAGCCCTTGTCCTTGAGCCGAGCCAGACCGTCGGCGACGTCGGGGTGCTCGGGCATGGTGCGCATGCCATCGCCGATTGCGCGACGGTCGTCTTCGGTGAGTTTCACCCCGTGGATGTCGGCGGTCATCTGCAGCACCGCCTGGCCGAGTGAGAAGAAGTCGACATAGGTTTTCGACAAGGTGATCGTCATCGAGTACATGACCAGTTGCCCGAACCACTCGCGGAGTACGCGGCGGTCACCGAACACCGCCTCGAATTGCGGTTCGAGTGATTCGATGTCGATCAGGGTTTCGTTGACGTCGAACACGAGAACCGAAGGCCGGCTAGACATTCGAGTGGCCGCGTTCCTGAAGCGTCCAGGTGTTGCCGTCCGGGTCGGTGACGTCCGCGAAGCTGGCGTAGTCGGCCCGCTGCGGGTCGGCGCCGAGCCGGAAGCGGCCCTGCCACTGGCCCGCCTCGACGTCCTTGTGCCGGATGGAGCTGACGCCGACTCCTCGATCGACGAGTTCGTCGCGGACCGCGGCGATGTCGCTCACGACGAGGTAGAGGCCCTGAACCGAACCGGGTGCCGCGTCGGTCAGCCCGACGCCGAACTGTATCGACGTGTTCGATCCTGCGGGGGTGAGTTGGACGACGCGAAAGTCCCCGGTCGGGGCGTAGTCGACGTCGAGCGCGAAACCGAGCTTGTCCCGGTAGAAGTCCAGCGACTTGTCCGGATCGGACACCGGGAGAATGACGACTTCCAGCGTGGCGTTCATCGTGTGCTCCGTGCGGTGTTCTGAAGAATCTCGTCGGGGTCGAGGCCGCGGTCGATGCCGTGCGCGACAACGCTTTGACCGGGTTCGAGTTCCAGCCGACGGTCGTCGAGCCAGACCTCGACCTTGTCGGGTTCGAACGACACCAGGTTGCTCACTCGCGCCGCCTCCTGCCACGCGTTGACATACGACCAGGCCGCCTTCTTGTTGTCGCCGACGTTGTGGTAATCGGCCAGACCCTTGTACGGACAGAAGGTCTGGCCCTCAACGGGTTCGAGCCCGCCGTCGACAATGTCGTCGCGATCCACGTACCAGCGTGGTGCGAAGCCAGACTCGTACAGAACGACGGGCCGGTGGGTGTCGGCGATGACACGGTCGCCGTCGCGGACGACAAGATGGCGCGACGTGGAACGAATGTCGATGCGGTGGTACGGGTCGGCCGCATGGCCGACGATGCGGTCGTCCTCCTCGTAGAAGGCGTCCACCGCGCGCCAGCCGAACGCGATCCGCCGCGTCAGGTCTGTCGCGTAGGTCGGTAATGCAGTGTGCTGCCATGCGCCATGCGGAACCTCCCGGCCGTCGGCGACCACGGTGTACCACTGCATGTCCCCGAGGTCGCCGTGCTGGGTGATCCGGTCTTCGGCGACCAGGACGCCGTCGCGGATGTCGTCGATGGGGAAGTACGCGACGGGGTAGCGGCCCGGCTCGTGAAGGAGGAGCACATTCTCGCTGTCCGCGATCCACTCAACGCCTTGACGCGCCCTCATGCGACGGCGAAGCGGTTCGACGAACATCAGGTGCTCGGGCAGCGGTTGAGCGGTGAGGAAGTGGCCCACCGAACCAGCCGCCAAGGGGCCCTGTTGCCATGCCAATCCCATTGCGGTGTCCTTTCTTTCCAATACCGCTCAGGCGGCGTTGACGCGTTGCAGGAAGTCGCGCATCAGATCCGCGACCTCGTCAGCCGCGGTCTCCAGGAGGAAATGACCGCCGTCGATGAGGTGGATCTCGGCGTCGGGCGCGTCCTTGCCGAATGCGCGGGCGCCGTCGGGGCCGAAGATCGGGTCACCCTGTCCCCACACTGCCAGCACCGGCACCTTGGAGTTGCGTAGGTAGTCGTGGAGCGCTGGATACATCGGCGCATTGGTCGCGTAGTCGCGGAACAGGGCAAGCTGGACCGCGTCATTGCCCGGCCGCGCGACCATTGCGGCGTCATGCGTCCAGGTGTCTGGGCTGACCAGTGTCTCGTCGTCGACGCCCGTCAGGTACTGCCACCTGATGCCTTCGACATCGAGTGCACTGCGGATGGCCGCCTCGGTGTCCGGATTCTGGTCGCGCTGGTAGTCCCACACCGTGGTCCAGAAGCTTTCGATGAAACCCTCGTCGTAGCCGTTGCCGTTCTGGGTCACGATGGCGGTGATCGCCTGCGGGTGCCGCAGAGCGAGCCGCCAACCGATTGGGGCACCGTAGTCCTGGACGTAGATTGCATAACGGTGCACGCCGAGCTGGTCGAGCAGATCCTCGGTGACGTCGGCCAATGCGTCGAAGGAATAGGTGAAATCGTCGACCGACGGGGCTGCCGACAGGCCGAAGCCGAGATGATCCGGCGCGATCACGTGGTAGCGGTCGGCCAGCTTCGGGATGAGGTCTCGAAACATGAACGAGCTGGTGGGGAACCCGTGCAGCAGCACGATCGCGGGAGCGTCAGGGTCGCCGGCCTCCCGGTAGAAGACCTGGTGGCCATCGACAGTGGCGTAGCGGTGGTGAACCCGAACCGGCATGACTAACTCCCTTAACAAATTATGATGGTTAGCAACTGACAGTGAACTCCTGATCGTGTAACCTGTCAATATCAATTTGGAGGTTAGGTATGGATCTGGTCGCAGCAGGCAGAGAGGATGAGGAGTTCCTGCTCGATCTGCTCAACACGACACCGGTGGTGGAGGGCGAGCCGGTCGACGAACTCGCCCAGCACAAGGCGGCCCGTGCCTGGATGCGCGCGCACGGCGTCACTCCGACTGACGTGGAATTGGCGGCCTTGCGTGATGCGCGTTCGGCCCTGCAGGAGGTCGTGCGTGGTGAAAAGACGCCGGCGAAGATGCAGCGATTTCTCGAACCCGTCGTCCTGCGACCGTCCGCTTCCCGCGCGGGCGTGGACTGGCAACTGGCCGTCGACGGGCCCAGGGGAGCGGTGCGTGCGGTACTGGCCTGGGATGCGCTGCGCGTCTCGAGCCCCGGACGGCTCCGGCCATGCGCGAACTCGGAATGTCAGCTGTTCCTGATCGACCGCAGTAAGCCCAATACGGCGCGCTGGTGCTCGATGGCCATCTGCGGAAACCGGATGAAGGCGCGTCGCCACTACCGCCGCTCACGCTCGGACGACAGCTGACCAAACTGTCGCGCCTGCAATTTGATTCACAGTTTCTAACCATCAAAATACGCTTGACAGGTTACTAATCCGTACGCTTGACTCGGTGCTGCCACTAACCATAAACCAGTAGTTAGGGAGTTAGCTATGGGTTCCCTGCAAGGTAAATGTGTAGTTGTCGTGGGCCGCGGCGGCGGTATCGCAAAGGCGGTGACAATGCTTGCGCGTTCGGAGGGCGCCCGTGTCGTCGTGGCGGCCCGTGACAGCGAGGTGCTTGCCGCCGGATACGACGACGACGTCACCGCCGAAACCGTCGACGTCACCGACGACACGTCGATCTCGGCGTTCGCCGAGCGGGTCGGCCCGGTCGATCATCTCGTCTCCACCGTCTCGGCCCGCGCCAGGGGCAAGCTCGCCGAGCTCGACCGCGCGAAGTTGCAGCTCTCGTTCGACACCAAGGTGATCGGCCCGGCGATGCTCGCCAAATACTTCGCACCACAGATCAACGAGGGCGGCTCGATAGCGCTGTTCTCCGGTGTGAACGCCTTCAAGGTCAATGTCGGATACCTCGGTGTCGCCATCACCAACGGCGCCGTGGACTTTCTCACGCGTTCACTGGCAGTCGAGCTCGCCCCGATCCGGGTCAACGCCATCTCTCCGGGAGTCATCGATACCGGCGCATGGGATTCGCTTGGCGAGGACGGCAAGCGCGAGTACTTTGCGCATATCAGCGACACCAATCCCGCCCGACGGATCGGCACCGTCGATGACGTCGCCGAAGCGGTGCTGTTCGCGCTCACCAACACATTCCTGACCGGGGTGACCCTGAAGGTCGACGGTGGTGAACCACTCATCTGACGGCAAATTGGTCTCAGTCAACGTCGGCATGCCCGCCGACGTCGACTGGCGTGGCAGGACAGTCCATACCGGGATCTACAAGAATCCCGTCTCGGGATCGGTGATGGTGCGCAGGCTCAACATCGACGGTGACGGCCAAGGTGACCTCGCCGGGCACGGCGGTGAGCAGCGTGCGGTGATGGTCTACCAAACCGAGTCCTACGACTACTGGAGCCGTGTTCTCGGCCGCGACGACCTACAACCGGGCAACTTCGGCGAGAACTTCACGATCACCGGGCTGGCGGACGACGAGGTGTGCATCGGCGACCGCTATGCCATCGGCGACGCGGAGTTCGAGGTGACCCAACCGCGGGTGACCTGCTTCCGGGTAGGCATGCGGATGGGAGAGCCGGACATGCCGAATCTCCTTGTCGCCCATCATCGTCCGGGGTTCTACTTCCGGGTGATCACCGAGGGTTGTGTGCAAGCCGGTGACGCCATCGTCCGCACCCAGCGAGGCGGGCACGAGCTCACCGTCGCCGACATTGACGCACTGCTGTACCTCCCCGGTCGCGATGCGGACCTGTTGCGCAAGGCCGTCGACGTGCCCGCACTGAGCCCCGGATGGCAGCAGTCGTTCAACGACATGCTGGCGGCGGACGATGGCCCAGATGGCGCATCTGCGCCTCCGATCGGCGTCGAACCGGGATGGAGCGGTTTCCGTCGGCTGCGCGTCGCAGGGACACACAGCGAGAGCGCCGCCATCATGTCGATTCGCTTCGAGGCCGATGACGGTGCGCCGCTGCCGGTTCCGCGCCCGGGGCAGTACCTGACTCTGCGGGTCCCCGACGCGGGCGACCCCGCGCCGCTGCGGAGTTACTCCCTGTCGGGCGGCGGGGCGGAATATCGGATCAGTGTCAAGCGTGAGGACCACGGTCTGATCAGTCGCTGGCTGCACAACAACATTCACGCGGGATCCGTCCTCGATGTTGCGGCGCCGCGAGGCGACTTCTATTTGGCCGACGGCGCCGGTCCGGTGGTGCTGCTGTCGGCGGGTGTCGGCGTCACGCCCGTGTTGGCAATGTTGCACGCATTGGCGAAAGGTAAGAGCGAGCGCGAGGTCTGGTGGCTGTACACCACACGGAACGCCGAATCCCAGCCGTTCGCACAGGAAGTCAGCGACCTGATCTCCGAACTGCCGAATGCGCGACAGCAGGTGTTCTACACGAGCGGCGTCGGGAGACTCGACGCTCGCGCGATCGCGGCAGTGGGCCTGCCTCGCGACGCCACGGTTTACATGTGCGGGCCCGACGCGTTCATGGCGGATATGCGAGGGGCCTTGGCAGACGCGGGCATTGACCCGGCGCAGGTCCACACCGAGCTGTTCGGCGCCCTGCCGCCGATCAACCCGGGCATCGTGGGGACGTCGACGGTGCCGCCGCATCAGCCGCCGGGACCCGCGGGCACGGGACCTGCGGTGGCGTTCTCCCGCAGCGGGCTCACGGTCCACTGGTCCTCTCGATACGAAAGCATCCTCGAGCTCGCAGAGGCGTGCGATGTCCCCACCCGGTTCTCCTGCCGCAGCGGGGTCTGCCATACGTGCGTCACGCAGGTCATCGCGGGCACGACGACCTACACCCAGCCGCCGCTGGAACCGCCAGCAGACGGGACCGTGCTGATCTGCACTGCCGAGCCGGTAGACGAAGAAGTCGTGCTGGACCTTTAATCGGAACATTTCTCTGACTAAGGTCAGGTATATGACGGTGGAGATGGTCGCGCAGGTCCGGCGGTTCAACCGCACCGTGACTCAACGTATCGGGGTGCTCAACGACAACTTCCTGGCCAGCGACCGTCCCCTCGGACAGAACCGGCTGCTTTGGGAGATCGGTGCGGATGGATGCGACGTTCGATCGTTGCGCGCGCGACTGGAACTCGATTCGGGATATATCAGCCGGCTTTTGCGGACACTGGAGGAGCGGGGACTCGCCGTCGTCGAGCAGAGCTCCGCCGACGGTCGTGTCAGGACGGTCCGGCTCACCGAC
This sequence comes from Actinomycetota bacterium, assembly GCA_046735135.1. Classification (GTDB taxonomy): domain Bacteria; phylum Actinomycetota; class Actinomycetes; order Mycobacteriales; family Mycobacteriaceae; genus Mycobacterium. Next base: position 50,032 of record JBKPSU010000004.1, on the reverse strand, counting down.
CAGGGCCTCCGCGAAGTCGAAATACTCGATCGGCGCTCTGACGATGCGGCCGCGGCGATACTCCAACCGCTCAACGAGGCTCAACGCGACAGGTTGGTTGCGGCCATGGCGGAAGTGGACCGGCTGCTGATCGCCTCGACAGTGGAAGTCAGCGAGTGCGACGCGAACCATCCCGACGCACGGTTCTGCCTCGACACGTACTTCGCCGAGTTGGCGGCGCGATTCGATGGCGGTTTCGACCCGTCCCGAAAGCCGTTCTCCGACAACGAGATGACACCGCCCTCGGGCTTGTTGCTCGTCGCCCGGCTCCACGGAGATCCAGTCGGGTGCGGCGCGGTGACATTTCTTCCCGGCGGAGTCGCGTATTTCAAGCGGATGTGGGTGGCCGGGACGGTGCGCGGAATCGGGCTCGGGCGGCGGCTGCTGACCGAGCTCGAGGCGCGTGCGCGCGCTAACGGGGCACGTCGTATGCGGCTGGAGACGAGGAACGAACTCCGGGAAGCGGTCGCTCTGTATCGGTCGGCCGGATACCGGGAAGTGCCGGCGTTCAACGACGAGCCGTACGCGGATCACTGGTTCGAGAAGACTGTCTGATTCTTGTCCCCCACAAACACGACAACGACGCCGATGAGTCAGATGACAGCGGGTGTCGGTAGAGAAATCGAAGCCTGCCGTAACGCGGCCGGCGATGACGCACACTCTGCAGTGGAACGAGTCCGGTTGGGATGCCGGATGCAGATACGACTTCGCCAATCCCGAATATCGATAGCGGCTACCGTTGATCGTGATAGCGGAGCACAGTGTTCGCCGTGTGGGCGTTCACGCGGTTCCGCTGACCACATAGTGGGAACACACAGCGTGACGGCAGCGTTAGGAGAGTCGTGACCACCCAAGACATCACTGCTGAACAGTTCAACGAGACCATTAACGACAACGAGATCGTGCTGGTCGACTTCTGGGCGTCGTGGTGCGGGCCGTGTCGCGCCTTCGCCCCGACGTTCGCGGCGTCGTCCGAGAAGCACCCCGATGTGGTGCACGCCAAGGTCGACACCGAGGCGCAGCAGCAGCTCGCCGCCGCCGCCGACATCCGCTCGATCCCGACGCTGATGGCGTTCAAGAAGGGCAAGCTGGTCTTCAATCAGGCAGGCGCGCTTCCGCCCGCTGCCCTGGAGGACCTGGTGCAGCAGGTCAAGGCGTTCGACATCGACGCCGCCATCTCCGCCCAGTCCAACGGCGAACAGGCCTAACAGCGCGCACGCGATAGCGTGCTTGCGTGACCGAGCAGAACACCTTCGTCCTCGTAGACCGCCCGCGACCCGAAGTCGCGCTGGTGACGCTCAACCGTCCGGAGCGGATGAACTCCATGGCGTTCGACGTCATGGTTCCGCTCAAGGCGATTCTGGAGGAGTTGACGTACGACAATTCCGTGCGCGCGATCGTGCTGACCGGGGCGGGACGCGGTTTCTCCTCCGGTGCTGACCACAAGTCCGCGGGCAGCGTGCCGCACATCGACGGGCTGACCCCACCGACGTTCGCGTTGCGTTCGATGGCGGTGCTCGACGACGTGATCCTTTCCCTGCGAAAGATGCATCAGCCCGTGATCGCCGCGGTGAATGGCGCCGCCATCGGCGGAGGTTTGTGCCTCGCGCTGGCCGCCGACATCAGGGTCGCGGGCGCGGGAGCGTACTTTCGCGCGGCAGGCATCAACAACGGCCTGACCGCCAGTGAGCTCGGGCTGAGCTATCTGTTGCCCCGCGCGATCGGCACGTCGCGGGCGTTCGAGCTGATGCTGACCGGGCGCGACGTCGATGCCGACGAGGCCGAGCGCATCGGTCTGGTGTCCCGGGCCGTACCCGACGACCAGCTGCTGGAGACCTGCTATGAGATGGCCGAGCGCATCGCCGCCTTCTCGCGGCCCGGAATCGAGTTGACCAAGCGCACACTGTGGACTGGACTGGACGCCGCTAGCCTGGAAGGGCACATGCAGGCCGAGGGCCTGGGACAACTCTTCGTGCGCCTGCTCACCGCCAACTTCGAAGAAGCGGTGGCCGCGCGCGCGGAAAAGCGGGCCCCAGTCTTCACCGATGACAAGTAACGGAAGCAGGAGCGCAGCGTGATCACCGCAACGGACCTCGAGGTCCGCGCAGGCGCGCGCACGCTGCTGTCCACGGACGGATCTGCGCTGCGGGTGCAGCCGGGCGACCGCATCGGACTCGTCGGACGTAACGGCGCAGGCAAGACCACGACCATGCGCATCCTCGCCGGCGAAGGCGAACCCTATGCGGGCACCATCGCGCGTACCGGTGAGATCGGTTATCTGCCGCAGGATCGGGGGGAGGGCAACCTCGACACCCTGGCCCGCGACCGGGTGTTATCCGCCCGCGGCCTCGATACCTTGCTGGCCGATCTGGAGAAGCAGCAGGCGCTGATGGCCGAGGTCGCCGACGACGCTGCGCGCGACCGTGCGATCCGTCGGTACGGCCAGCTCGAGGAGCGGTTCGCCGCACTCGGTGGATACGGCGCCGAAAGCGAGGCCGGCCGTATCTGTGCGAGTCTCGGCCTGCCCGAACGCGTTCTGACCCAGCCGCTGCGCACCCTCTCCGGCGGTCAACGCCGCCGCGTGGAGCTCGCGCGCATCCTGTTCGCGGCGTCTGACACCGGAGCGGGCTCGTCTACGACGCTGCTGCTCGACGAGCCGACCAACCACCTCGACGCCGACTCGCTCGGCTGGCTTCGCGAGTTTCTCCGTACGCACACCGGCGGGCTTGTGGTGATCAGCCACAACGTCGAACTGCTCGCCGACGTCGTCAACCGGGTGTGGTACCTGGACGCGGTGCGCGGCGAGGTCGACGTTTACAACATGTCGTGGCAGAAGTATCTCGACGCGCGCGCCACCGACGAACAGCGTCGCCGCCGGGAGCGCGCCAACGCCGAGCGCAAGGCCACGGCGCTGCGCACCCAGGCCGCCAAGATGGGCGCTAAAGCAACCAAAGCTGTTGCGGCACAGAACATGCTGCGCCGAGCCGACCGGATGATCGCCGCCCTTGACGAGGAGCGAGTGGCCGACAAGGTGGCCCGCATCAAGTTCCCGAGCCCGGCAGCGTGTGGGCGCACGCCGTTGGTGGCCAAGGATCTGACGAAGATGTACGGATCGCTCGAAGTGTTCGCCGGCGTCGATTTGGCCATCGACCGTGGCTCCCGTGTGGTGGTGCTCGGCCTCAACGGAGCGGGGAAGACCACACTGCTGCGACTGCTTGCCGGAGTCGAGACGTCCGACACCGGGGCGATCGAACCGGGCCATGGCCTCAAGATCGGCTACTTCGCACAGGAGCACGACACCCTCGACAACCTGGCCACGGTGTGGGAGAACATCCGGCACGCCGCCCCCGACACGGGAGAGCAGGATCTGCGAGGTCTGTTGGGCGCCTTCATGTTCAGCGGTCCGCAGCTCGACCAGCCAGCGGGCACGCTTTCCGGCGGTGAGAAGACCCGCCTGGCACTCGCGGGTCTGGTCGCGTCAACAGCAAACGTGTTATTGCTGGACGAACCGACCAACAACCTCGATCCGGCGTCGCGTGAACAGGTGCTGGACGCGCTTCGCAGCTATCGCGGAGCCGTCGTGTTGGTGACGCACGACCCCGGTGCGGCAGAGGCGCTCGACCCGCAGCGGGTCGTGCTGCTTCCGGACGGCACCGAGGACTTCTGGTCGCAGGACTACGCCGACCTCATCGAATTGGCTTGACGCGATAATCGCGCGTCCGTTATCCAATCTCGGCTTGTTTGGTTAGGGCTCTTTTACGCTGGGTATTCGTCGGGGCACCACAGTGGGGAGGTGTCGATGAAGAAACTGAATAAATCCCGGGACCAGTTGCTGCAGGAACTGCGAAGCGCTTACGAGGGGGGCGCGAGCATCCGCACACTGGTCGCTTCAACAGGCCGCTCGTACGGCTCCATCCATAGCATGCTGCGCGAGTCCGGCACCGCTATGCGCAGCCGCGGCGGTCCGAATCACCGCACCCGGCGCTAGCTACTGCTGACGGACCGACGACTCGACGAGGTCGAGCACGGCCCTGAGCCTTTCGGGGTCATCGCCTGATGCCAGGCGTGCTACCAGGCCGTCGAGCACCAGGTCCAAATAGGTGTGCAGCACATCGCTGGCCACGTCACCGCGCAACCGCCCAGCCTTCTTCTGCCGCCGTAGCCGGTCGGTCGTCGCCGCCGACAGTTCGGCCGATCGCTCCGACCACCCCTTGTTGAACGCGGGATCGTTGCGGAGCTTGCGCGCGATCTCCAGCCGCGTGGCCAACCAATCGAACTGTTCGGGAGCCGCAAGCATGTCGCGCATGACCTGGATCAGGCCCTCGCGCGACGCGACGTCGGCCATCCGCTCGGCGTCCTCGTGGGCCAGTTCGAAGAACAGGGTGTCCTTGTCCTTGAAGTGGTGAAAGATCGCCCCGCGCGACAGCCCGATCGTCTGTTCCAGCCTGCGCACCGTCGCCCTGTCGTAGCCGTATTCGGCAAAGCACCGCCGGGCGCCGTCGAGGATCTGACGGCGACGCGCCGCTAGATGGTCGTCGGTTACCCGGGGCAACGTTGCGGCCTAAGACTTCAGCATGTTGCGCAGCACGTACTGCAGGATGCCGCCGTTGCGGTAGTAGTCCGCCTCACCGGGGGTGTCGATGCGCACGACGGCGTCGAACTCCACGGCCTTGCCGTCCTCCTTGGTGGCCTTCACCTGCACGGTCTTCGGCACTTTGCCGTCGTTGAGCGCCTCGATGCCGGTGATGTCGAAGGTCTCCGAACCGTCCAGCTTCAGTGAAGCCGCCGACTCGCCCTCGGGGAACTGCAGCGGGATGACGCCCATGCCGATCAGGTTGGAGCGGTGGATGCGCTCGAACGACTCGGTGATCACCGCGCGCACGCCAAGCAGGCTGGTGCCCTTGGCTGCCCAGTCGCGCGACGAGCCGGAGCCGTATTCCTTGCCGCCGAGCACCACCAGCGGAATGTCCTCCGCCGCATAGTTCTGCGCAGCGTCGTAGATGAACGCTTGCTCGCCATCGTTGGTGAAGTCGCGGGTGTAGCCGCCGGACACGTCGTCGAGCAGCTGGTTGCGCAGCCGGATGTTCGCGAACGTGCCGCGGATCATCACCTCGTGGTTACCGCGACGCGAGCCGTAGGAGTTGTAGTCCTTCTTGTCGACGCCGTGCTCCTCGAGGTACTGGGCGGCGGGCGTGCCCGGCTTGATGCTGCCTGCGGGGGAGATGTGGTCGGTGGTGACCGAATCGCCCAGCAGCGCCAGCACTCTGGCGCCCTTGATGTCGGTCACCGGCTCCGGCTCGGCAGGCATGCCGTCGAAGTACGGGGGCTTGCGCACGTACGTCGAATCGTCGGCCCATTCAAAGGTGTTGCCGCTCGGCGTCGGCAGGTTGCGCCACCGGTCGTCGCCCTTGAACACGTCGGCGTAGTTCTTCGTGAACATCTCGGTGTTGATCGCCGAGGCGATGGTGTCGTTGATGTCCTTCTGCGACGGCCAGATGTCCTTCAGGAAGACTTCGTTGTCGGACTCGTCCTTGCCGAGGGGGTCAGACTCGAAGTCGAAGTCCATGGTGCCCGCCAGCGCGTACGCGATCACCAGCGGCGGTGACGCCAGATAGTTCATCTTCACGTCGGGGTTGATGCGGCCCTCGAAGTTACGGTTGCCCGACAGCACCGCGGCGACCGACAGGTCGCAGTCGTTGACAGCCTTGCTGATCTCGTCGGGTAGCGGGCCGCTGTTGCCGATACAGGTCGTGCAGCCGTAGCCGACTAGATAGAAGCCCAGCTTCTCCAGATAAGGCCACAGGCCGGCCTTTTCGTAGTAGTCGGTGACGACCTGCGACCCCGGCGCCATCGTGGTCTTCACCCATGGCTTGGACGTCAGGCCCTTCTCGACCGCGTTGCGCGCCAGCAGCGCCGCGCCGAGCATGACTTCGGGGTTGGACGTGTTCGTACACGAGGTGATGGCCGCGATCACCACCGCGCCGTGGTCGAGGATGAACTCGCCGCGATCCTCGCACTTCACCTCGACCGGATTCGTCGGCCTGCCATTGGCGCCGACGGCGGCCGACGGCACGATCGCGTCGTCGTCGGCGAAGGCCAGGCTGGACGCTGGGTCGCTGGCGGGGAAGGTTTCTTCGACGGCCTCGTCAAGCTTGGTGTGCTCGGCGGGCATGTTCTCGCCCACATAGTTGTGGATGTCCTTGCGGAAGGCCGTCTTCGCGTCGGTGAGCGCGATGCGGTCCTGCGGACGCTTCGGGCCCGCGATCGACGGGACGACGTCGGACAGGTCGAGCTCGATGTACTCGGAGTACTTCGGCTCGCGGTCGGGGTCGTGCCACATCCCCTGTTCCTTGGCGTACGCCTCGACAAGGGCCAGCTGCTCCTCGCTGCGGCCCGTCATCTTCAGGTAGTCGATCGTCACTTGGTCGATCGGGAAAATCGCTGCGGTGGAGCCGAACTCGGGGCTCATGTTGCCTAGCGTCGCGCGGTTGGCCAACGGCACCTCGGCGACGCCATCGCCGTAGAACTCGACGAACTTGCCGACGACGCCGTGCTTGCGCAGCATCTCGGTGACGGTGAGCACCACGTCGGTGGCCGTCACGCCCGCAGGACGCTCGCCGCTCAGCTTGAAGCCGACGACCCGCGGTATCAGCATCGACACCGGCTGGCCGAGCATGGCGGCCTCGGCCTCGATGCCGCCGACGCCCCAGCCCAGCACGCCGAGGCCGTTCTCCATCGTCGTGTGCGAGTCGGTGCCGACGCAGGTGTCGGGGTAGGCGACTCCGTCGCGCTCCCAAACGACCCGGGCCAGGTATTCGATGTTGACCTGGTGCACGATGCCCGTGCCGGGCGGCACCACCTTGAAGTCGTTGAAGGCACCCTGGCCCCAGCGCAGGAATTGGTACCGCTCGCCGTTGCGCTCGTACTCGATCTCGACGTTGCGCTCGAAGGCGTCCTCGCGGCCGAACAGATCGGCGATCACCGAATGGTCGATCACCAGGTCAGCGGGCGCCAGCGGATTGACCTTGTCGGGGTCGCCACCGAGGTCGCCCACGGCCTCGCGCATGGTGGCCAGGTCGACGATGCAGGGGACACCGGTGAAGTCCTGCATGATCACCCGGGCGGGGGTGAACTGGATCTCGACGCTCGGATCGGCCGTCGGGTCCCACTTCGCGATCGCTTCGATGTGCTCCTTGGTGATGTTGGTGCCGTCCTCGGTGCGGAGGAGGTTCTCGGCGAGCACTTTGAGGCTGTAGGGAAGTTTCTCGGTTCCGGGCACCGCGTCCAAGCGGTAGATCTCGTAACTCTTGTCCCCGACCTTGAGGGTGTCGCGGGCTCCAAACGAATCCTTGCTGCTCACATCAACTCCCGGGTAAATCCCGCCGCGACGGGCGCTGTCGACGGCGCTTCCAATGTAACAGTACGCTTGTCCTGTAAAGCAAGCCTGGCAGGTCTCAGTCTCGTCCTTGCGGGTGCGTGCTGCCACCCGTTCTGACCGGTATCGCGTACGGTTCTTCTGTGTCCGGACCGCACGTGATCCCGTTCCTTCCTTCGTATATCCCACCCGACGTCGATATGAACCAGGTGAAGGCGGATGTCGGTGACGACGGTGTGAGCGTGGCGCCCGCATATGCGAAGGACGTCCCCGAACTCCGCCAGGTGGTCGCAGACGCCGGCGGCAAGGGCATCGATCTGAAGATCGTCATGATCGCCAACAACCCGCCGATAGACACCCCCTTGCGCGACATCGCGACGGAGGTCGGCGAGGCGTACCCCGGCTCGACGGTGCTGGCGATGAGTCCGATGTGGGCGGGCACCTACAGTTCGCAATTCGATCGGGTGACGCTCGAGGCAGGCCAGGATTTAGCGAAGAACGGCGAGCCGGTTCAGTCGTCGAAGAACTTCGTCAGCGAGTTGACGACGTCGCACTTTCCATGGACTGCATTCTCTGTTGTCCTTCTCATCGGCGTATTCGCCGCGGCCGTGGCCACCCGGTTCCTGCAGGTCCGCAGCGAACGGACCGCAGCACCGGTACCCGAGCCCGCCGCCGAATAAAGCGGGCAGAAGCGCCCGGCAATTTCGAATATCACCATTCGGTCACATCCTCTCTAATTACAGATATGTAGTTTGTGACTAGAGTTTCTTTAGCGTCAGTTGTGACGTACGGTGCAGAAGTACCTAATGATGTAGTTGTTGTTTTGTGACTTCTGCGAGGAGATCTGAGTCGAATGAGACGCACCCCTCGCGCGTTCGCGTCGCGACTATTCGGCAGGGCCTGTGCGGTTTCGGCGACCGTCGGCGTGCTGGTGGCAACGACGTTTGCGACCTCTGGGGGAGTCGCCGCCGCTGAGCCGAGTAGCCCGGATGCGATCGGCTCGCTGGTCGCCGCGATCGCGAACGTCAATCAGAAGTTGCAGGAGCTCGGTGCCAACATCCAGGCCCAGCAGGAGAGCGTCAACAAGGCCATCGTCGATGTCCAGACCGCACGCGACAACGCCGCTGCGGCACAGGCCGGTGTCGATGACAGCCGGCGTGCCGTCGACGACTCCAATGCGGCCATCAAGTCCGCGCAGCAGCGGTTCGACACCTTTGCGGCGTCGACGTATGTCAACGGTCCGTCGAGTTCGTATTTGACCGCGGCCGATCCCGCCGATGTCCTGGACACCGCATCGGCGGGTCAGACACTGGCCGCCAGCGCACAGCAGGTGGTCACAAACCTGCAGCGGGCCCGCACCGAACAGGTGAACAAGGAGTCGGCGGCGCGGCTGGCCAAGCAGAACGCCGACCAGGCCGCCGTCGACGCGCAGGCCAGCCAGGACGCCGCGGTCACGGCGCTGAAGACGGCGCAGCAGACATTCTCCGACCAGCAGGGTCAGCTCAATGCGCTGACGGCAGAGCGCACTGCGGCGCAGGCCAAGCTCGCGGAAGCGCGCACGTGGTCGGCATCGGCCAGTGGTCAGCCGAAACCGGCTGCACCTCAGTCGAATCCGTCGGCGGATTGGGACCGCGCGCCGGGTGCGCCCGCACCATCGGCCGGCAATTGGGACCAGAGCCAGTGGGATCCAACGCTTCCGGCGATCCCCAGCGCGTTCGTCAGCGGCGACCCCATCGCGATCATCAACTCGGTGCTTGGTATCTCGTCGACCTCCACGCAGGTCACCGCGAACATGGGCCGCAATTTCCTGCGGAGCATCGGAATACTGCCCACACCAAGCGGATTCACCAACGGCGCGATACCGCGCGTCTACGGCAGACAGGCCTCGGAGTACGTGATCCGGCGTGCGGCGTCTCAGATGGGCGTGCCCTACTCGTGGGGTGGTGGCAATGCCGCTGGGCCCAGCAAGGGCATCGACTCGGGAGCCGACACGGTCGGTTTCGACTGTTCCGGGCTGATCCTGTACGCCTTCGCGGGCGTTGGCATCCGGTTGCCGCACTACTCGGGATCGCAGTACGACATGGGCCGCAAGATCCCGTCGTCGCAGATGCGTCGCGGCGACGTCATCTTCTACGGCCCGGGCGGCAGCCAGCACGTCACGCTCTATCTCGGGAACGGCCAGATGCTGGAGGCGCCGTACACCGGCTCGGAGGTCAAGGTCTCGCCGGTACGCACCAGCGGCATGACCCCGTACGTCGTCCGATACATTGAATACTAATGCGAGTGAATCTGTGATTTGCAAGCGCCACAAGGGTTTCCGAAACATCGAGTTCGCCGTGCTGTTGCTGGCCGCACTGGCGACGGTGATCGGACTCGCCGTGCCCGCCGCGGCCGCACCCGATGACGGCCAATGGGATCCCACGCTGCCGAAGATCGTCAGTTCAGGTGCCCCCGGCGATCCGGTCGCGATCGCCAACGCGTCGTTTCAGGTTAGCCAGCTCGCCATCTCGACAACTCAGAACCTGGGCCAGCAGTTCTTGTCCAGCATCGGGCTCGGTGGCGGTGGCGCAAGTCAAGGCGCTGTCATGCCCGGAGGCCGGGTCCGCGGGCCGCAAGCGATCGAATACGCGATCCGACGCGGCGCTTCGCAGATGGGCGTGCCGTATTCATGGGGAGGCGGCACGCTCACCGGCCCCGGGCCCGGCGTCGACGACGACGCCGGGAAAATCGGCTTCGACTGTTCGGGGTTCACCCGGTACATGTTCGCCGGCGTCGGCGTGCAGATCCCGAAGTACTCGGGGGATCAGTACAACACCGGGCGCAAGGTACCGGTAGCGCAGGCCAAGCGCGGCGACCTATTGTTCTACGGGCCCGGCGGCAGTCAGCACGTAACGATGTACCTCGGCGGCGGGCGAATGCTCGAGGCCTCGGGTAGCGCGGGCAAGGTGACGGCGAGCCCGGTGCGAACCGGAGGATTGCAGCCGTACGCCGCCCGGATTATCGAATCCTGAGGTAGGGCTTAGCGAAGCCTGAGCAGACCCGGGCAACGTCGACGGATTCCGAAGTGCCTGGAATAGTTGACGGCGGGCACCCCGCCCGCGGCGCACGACCTGCGCCTTTCCAGAACAATGTAAGAGGATCGTCGATGACGTCAGCTGGTGGGCCGCAAGGCCCGGCGCAGGGATATCCCCCGAACACCCACGGCGCGCCGCCGCCGCCTGCGAACTCGGGGAACCTGCAATCCGAGGTGCACACCCTGGAACGCGCGATCTTCGAAGTCAAGCGGGTCATCGTCGGTCAGGACCTGCTCGTCGAGCGGATGCTCGTCGGCCTGCTCGCCAAGGGGCATGTGCTGCTCGAGGGTGTGCCCGGCGTGGCCAAGACGCTCGCGGTGGAGACCTTCGCCAGGGTTGTCGGCGGCACGTTCGCCCGCATCCAGTTCACGCCTGACCTGGTCCCGACCGACATCGTCGGTACCCGCATCTACCGCCAGGGCAGGGAGGAGTTCGACATCGAGCTCGGCCCGGTGGTCTGCAACTTCCTGCTCGCCGACGAGATCAACCGTGCCCCGGCAAAGGTGCAGTCGGCGCTTCTCGAGGTCATGGCCGAGCGCAAGATCTCGATCGGCGGCAAGACGTTCCCGATGCCGAACCCGTTCCTGGTGATGGCCACCCAGAACCCGATCGAACAGGAAGGTGTCTACGCGCTTCCCGAGGCGCAGCGCGACCGCTTCCTTTTCAAGCTGAACATCGACTATCCGACGCCGGAGGAAGAGCGCGAGATCGTCTACCGGATGGGTGTCAAGCCGCCGGAGCCGAAGCAGATCCTCGCCACGGGCGACCTGGTTCGGCTCCAGGACGTGGCGGCCAACACCTTCGTGCACCACGCGCTCGTCGACTATGTGGTGCGTGTCGTCACGGCGACCCGTGCGCCGGAGAAATTCGGCATGCCGGACGCCAAGGCGTGGATCGCCTACGGCGCATCGCCGCGTGCCTCACTCGGCATCATCGCCGCGGCGAGGGCGCTGGCTCTGGTGCGCGGCCGCGACTACGTCATCCCGCAGGACGTCGTCGAGGTGATCCCCGACGTGCTGCGGCACCGTCTCGTGCTGACCTATGACGCGCTCGCCGACGAGATCTCCGCGGAGACGGTGATCAACCGGATCCTGCAGACCGTCGGCCTGCCGCAGGTGAATGCCATTCCGCAGCAAGGCCATTCGGTGCCGCCCGTCGTGCCCGCCGCAGCTGCCGCGGCTAGCGGTCGGTGACTACTTCAGGACGCAACGTCGATCTGCCGTCGCTGAAGCGCGGGGAAATCCGTGACCCCGCACTGACGGCGGCGCTGCGCAAGCTCGAACTGACGGTGCGCCGCAAGCTCGACGGCGTGCTGCACGGCGACCACCAAGGCCTGCTGCCCGGACCGGGTTCCGAGCCGGGAGAGTCGCGGATATATCAGCCGGGCGACGACGTGCGCCGGATGGACTGGTCGGTCACCGCGCGCACCACCCTCCCGCATGTGCGCCAGATGATCGCCGACCGCGAGCTGGAAACCTGGCTGGTGGTCGACATGTCGGCGAGCCTCGACTTCGGCACGACCGGGTGCGAGAAGCGTGATCTCGCGGTGGCTGCCGCCGCGGCGATCACGTTCCTCAACAGCGGCGGCGGCAATCGGATCGGTGCTGTGATCGCCAACGGCGACTCCGTTCGGAGGGTTCCAGCGCTGTCGGGTCGCATGCACGAGCAGGAAATGCTGCGAACGATCGCGACCATGCCCAAGGCGCCGCTGGGCGTGCGGGGCAACCTGGCCGCGGCGATCGACGCGCTGCGCCGACCCGAGCGGCGCCGCGGCATGGCGGTGATCATCAGTGACTTCCTCGGACCGATCGACTGGATGCGCCCGCTGCGTGCCATCGCCGGACGCCACGAGGTGCTGGGCATCGAGATCATCGACCCGCGCGACGTCGAACTGCCGCCGGTCGGCGACGTCATCCTTCAGGACACCGAATCGGGCGTCACCCGTGAATTCACCATCGACGAACAACTGCGTACGGACTTCGAGAAGGCCGCGGCCGCACACCGCGCCGAGGTGGCCCGAACCCTGCGCCGCTGCGACGCCCCGCTGCTGACTCTGCGCACCGACCGGGACTGGATCGCCGACGTGGTCCGCTTCGTCGCCCAGCGGCGCCGGGGTGCGCTGGCCGGCCGCGCGTAGTTCAACGAAATGACAACTGCCACATGACATTACCGTTGCTCGGGCCGATGACACTGTCGGGCTTCGAACACGCTTGGTTCTTTCTGTTTCTCCTGGTTGTTCTCGGCATTGTCGCGCTGTACGTCATCGTTTCGTTGGCCCGTCAAAGGCGGATGCTGCGCTTTGCGAACATGGAGCTACTGGAAAGCGTTGCGCCCAAACGGCCTACCCGTTGGCGGCACCTGCCGGCGATCCTGTTGGTGCTCGCACTATTGCTGCTCACCGTCGCGATGGCCGGGCCGACGAACGACGTCCGGATTCCCCGTAACCGCGCTGTCGTCATGTTGGTGATCGACGTGTCGCAGTCCATGCGTGCGACTGATGTGTCGCCCAATCGTCTGGCAGCCGCGCAGGACGCCTCCAAGCAGTTCGCCGATGAGCTGACGCCGGGCATCAACCTCGGCCTGATCGCCTACGCGGGCACCGCCACTGTGCTGGTGTCACCGACCACCAACCGGGAGGCGACCAAAGCCGCGATCGACAAGCTGCAGTTGGCTGATCGCACCGCAACCGGCGAAGGCATCTTCACCGCTCTGCAGGCGATCGCCACCGTCGGCGCTGTGATCGGTGGAGGTGATGAACCGCCGCCCGCGCGCATCGTGCTGTTCTCCGACGGCAAGGAGACGGTTCCGTCGAACCCGGACAACCCGAAGGGCGCGTTCACCGCCGCCCGCACCGCGAAGGATCAGGGTGTGCCGATCTCGACCATCTCGTTCGGCACGCCGTACGGCTATGTCGAGATCAACGACCAGCGCCAGCCGGTGCCGGTCGACGACGAGATGTTGAAGAAGATCGCCGAGCTGTCAGGCGGTGAGGCATACACGGCGTCCAGCCTGGACCAGTTGAAAGAGGTGTACTCGAACCTTCAGCAGCAGATCGGTTACGAGACGATCAAGGGTGACGCCAGCGCGGGCTGGTTGCGGCTCGGCGCTTTGATCCTGGCCCTTGCGGCGCTGGCAGCCATGCTGCTCAACCGCCGGCTACCCAACTAGCAAGGGAAATGGCAAGCAGCGCATGACGTTACCAGTGCTCGGACCGATGACGCTGACAGGCTTCGATCATGTCTGGTTCTTCCTGTTCCTCCTCGTCGTGCTAGGACTGGTTGGGCTCTACCTCGCCGTGCAGGCGGCCCGGCGCAAGCGGTTGCTGCGGTTCGCCAACACGGAGTTGCTGGAGAGTGTCGCGCCCAAACGGCCTTCGCGGTGGCGGCATCTGGCGACGATTCTGCTGATGCTGTCGCTGGTGATGCTCACGGTCGCGATGGCCGGGCCCACCCGCGACGTCCGCATTCCACGTAACCGTGCCGTGGTCATGTTGGTGATCGACGTATCGCAGTCGATGCGGGCCACGGACGTGGCACCCAGCAGGCTGGCTGCCACGCAGGAAGCTGCCAAGCAGTTCGTCGATCAGATGACGCCCGGGATCAACCTCGGGCTGATCTCCTACGCGGGCGAGGCCACCGTGCTGGTGTCGCCGACGACGAATCGTGATGCAACCAAGAATGCGATCGACAAGCTGCAGGTGGCCGACCGCACCGCGACCGGCGAGGCCATTTTCACGGCATTACAGGCCATCTCCACCGTCGGTGCGGTGATCGGCGGGGGCGACACACCACCACCGGCCCGCATCGTCCTGATGTCCGACGGCAAGGAGACCCAGCCGTCGAATCCGGACAACCCCAAAGGCGCCTATACCGCGGCCCGCACCGCAAAGGACCAGGGTGTGCCGATCTCGACGGTGTCGTTCGGCACCCCGTACGGCACGGTTGACATGAACGGCCAGCAAACGCCCGTGCCGATTGACGACGCGATGCTCAAAAAGATCGCCCAGTTGTCCGGTGGACAGACCTACACCGCATCGAGCATCGAGCAACTCAAGGAGGTTTTCACCAACCTCCAGGAGCAGATCGGCTACGAGACACGCAAGGGAGATGCCAGCACCGGCTGGCTGCGGCTCGGCGCTTTGGTGCTGGCGCTCGCGGCGGTGTGCGCATTACTGATCAACCGAAGGCTGCCCAACTAAGGCGATTTCTTAGGAATGGTCGACACACGTTAGGTTGGCGGGCATGACCACGACCGAGAATCCGGCCGAGAACGCCGGGCAACCGGCTGGCGGCCGTCCGCCGTTCGTCTCCCGTTCGGTCCTCGTGACCGGCGGAAATCGCGGCATCGGACTGGCCATCGCGCAGCGGCTGGCCGCCGACGGCCACAAGGTCGCCGTCACGCACCGCGGCTCGGGCGCTCCCGAAGGCCTGTTCGGCGTCGAGTGCGACGTCACCGACAACGAGGCGGTCGACCGCGCGTTCAAAGAGGTCGAGGAGCACCAGGGCGCGGTGGAGGTGCTGGTGTCCAACGCAGGCATCTCCGCGGATGCGTTCCTCATGCGGATGACAGAGGAACGGTTCGAGAAGGTCATCGACGCGAACCTCACCGGGGCGTTCCGGGTGGCCCAGCGTGCATCGCGCAGCATGCAGCGAAAGCGGTTCGGCCGGATGATCTTCGTCGGTTCGGTTTCCGGCAGCTGGGGCATCGGCAACCAGGCCAACTACGCGGCCTCCAAGGCCGGCCTGATCGGCATGGCCCGCTCGATCTCCAGGGAGTTGTCGAAGGCCGGAGTGACCGCGAACGTGGTGGCTCCTGGCTACATCGACACCGAGATGACCCGCGCGCTGGATGAGCGGATTCAGGCGGGGGCGCTGGACTTCATCCCGGCGAAGCGGGTCGGCACCGCCGAGGAGGTCGCAGGCGCGGTCAGCTTCCTGGCATCCGAAGATGCGAGTTACATTGCAGGCGCGGTGATCCCGGTCGACGGCGGCATGGGTATGGGTCACTGACCCGAAGATCTTTGACTTATCAGAACTTTCCCGGAAAAGGAGCCAGCACAATGGCAGGACTGCTCGACGGCAAACGCATCCTGGTCACCGGCATCATCACCGACTCGTCGATCGCGTTCCACATCGCCAAGGTCGCGCAGGAGTCCGGCGCTGAACTGGTGCTGACGGGCTTCGACCGGATGAAGCTCATCCAGCGCATCGCCGACCGGCTGCCGGAGAAGGCGCCGCTGCTGGAACTCGACGTGCAGAACGAGGAGCACCTGGCGACGCTGGCCGACCGCGTCAGCGAGGTCATCGGCGAGGGCAACAAGCTCGACGGTGTGGTGCACTCCATCGGCTTCATGCCGCAGACCGGCATGGGGATCAATCCTTTCTTCGACGCGCCGTACGAGGACGTCGCCAAGGGCATCCACATCTCGGCCTACTCGTATGCGTCACTTGCCAAGGCCACGCTGCCGATCATGAACGCGGGCGGATCGATCGTCGGGATGGACTTCGACCCGACAAGGGCCATGCCCGCCTATAACTGGATGACGGTCGCCAAGAGCGCGCTGGAGTCGGTGAACCGATTCGTCGCGCGCGAAGCGGGTCAGTTCGGGGTGCGGTCCAATCTTGTTGCCGCGGGCCCGATCCGCACGCTGGCGATGAGTGCCATCGTCGGTGGTGCGCTCGGCGAGGATGCGGGCAATCAGATCCAGCTGCTCGAGGAGGGCTGGGACCAGCGTGCCCCCGTCGGCTGGAACATGAAAGATCCCACCCCCGTCGCCAAGACGGTGTGTGCCCTGCTCTCCGACTGGCTCCCCGCCACGACGGGCACCGTTGTCTACGCCGACGGCGGCGCTCACACCCAGCTGCTCTAGATGGATTTCGACGCCGTTCTGCTGCTGTCCTTCGGTGGTCCGGAGGGGCCCGAGCATGTGATGCCGTTCCTGGAGAACGTCACTCGTGGCCGGGGTATCCCGCGGGACCGGCTCGCCGCGGTCGCCGAGCATTATCTGCACTTCGGCGGCGTCTCACCGATCAACGGCATCAACCGCGCGCTGATCGATCAGTTACGCGGTGTGATCGACCTACCGGTGTACTTCGGCAACCGTAACTGGGCGCCCTATGTGGAGGATGCGGTTGCGGCTATGCGCGACAACGGTGTTCGTCGCGCGGCGGTGTTCACCACATCGGCGTGGGGCGGCTACTCCAGCTGTACCCAGTATGTCGAGGACATCGCAAGGGGCAGGCAGGCCGCCGGTGCCGGCGCACCGGAGCTGGTCAAGATGCGCCAGTACTTCGATCATCCCTTGCTCGTCGAGATGTTCGCCGAAGCCATCGGCTCAGCGGCGCGGACGGTGCCGGATGACGCGCGCTTGGTCTTCACCGCGCACTCGATTCCCGTCGCGGCCCGATCACGCTGCGGCACCGATCTTTACGCGCGCCAAGTCGCCTACGCATCCCGTTTGGTCGCCGCCGCGGCCGGCTACGACGATTACGACCAGGTGTGGCAGTCCCGCTCGGGGCCGCCGCAGGTGCCATGGTTGGCACCCGATGTCGCAGACCACCTGACGGCCCTCGCCGAAAACGGAATCAAATCGGTGATCGTCTGCCCGATCGGCTTCGTCGCCGACCACATCGAGGTGGTGTGGGACCTGGATCACGAGTTGCGGCAGCAGGCGCAGGATCTGGGAGTGGCGTTCGCGCGGGCTTCGACACCGAATGCCGACCCGCGGTTCGCAAGGCTCGCAGTCGATCTGATCGACGAAGTGCGGCACGGGCGTGAACCCGCTCGCGTACAAGCGCCGGATGCCCCTCCGCTGTACGGCTTTTCGATCGACGGGACGCTCTGCACGCCCGACTGCGTCAAGGCCTAGCGGCGCCAGGCCGAGTGCAGGATCGCGCTGACCGCCGCCATTCGGGCAGACCGCACGACTGTGGCGAGGGGCCGCAGTGCCTCGTTGGCGATCTGCGCCTCCGACGAGCTCTGCAGCCCGATCGGCATCAAACCCGAACTGACCGTGACGATTGCGTCGATGTGCGCTGCATTCTCCAGCACCCGCAATGCCCGCGACGGGGCATGATCGGGTGCCCGGTGCCTGCCGGTCGACTCGAGCACCTGCTCTACGAGCCTGCGGGGATCGGCGACATCCACGCCGCCGGCCTCGGCACGGATGGCACCCAACGCGTCGGCGGCTGACCTGACCGCCGACCGCAGCGCGTACTCAGCCTCGCCGAGGTCGAGATGTTCGGTGATCGGCGCTGTCGGCAGTGAGTACGCGGTCCAACTCAGGCCGGACAACTCCGCGTCCTCGGCGTCGTCGTAGGGGTCGGCGTCGTCGTACTCGAAATCGGGCACGAGGCCGACCGTCGACGTCGGGCCGCCGACGATGATGATCGCCTCACCGGCGGTCACCGCGTCGCGCTGAAACTGGGTGCCCGCTGGAAGCCCGCGGACATCGCCGGGGACGGGCAACACCACCGAGAACGTGGGCCCCCCAGCGGGACTGCCCGCCGCCGTCCGCAGCGTCTGCAGCAGCGACATGGTCCCCGAGTGGTTCATATCCGGCCAGGGCAGCCCGGTGCTGCCTGCCGCGACCGAGTCGTATGCGGCGACCGAATGCCTTGGCGCCCATTGAGATAGGGCGTCGAGGACGTCATCGGGCGCTGCCACACCCGCGAGCCAGGCGTTGGCCCACACGGACAGCGAGACACTAGGGCACCACATGATGCTCGCAGTGTAGTTGTTACCGGCGCGTGTGGCCGCCCACGCGCTAGGCTCACGGCATGCCTGTTGCGCTGATCTGGCTAATTGCGGCGCTGGCCCTCGCCGGGGCAGAAGCGCTCACCGGCGACCTGTTCCTGCTGATGCTGGGCGGCGGCGCGCTGGCGGCAGCCGGGTCGAGCCTCATCTTCGACGAGCTGTGGGTGCACGGGGCGGTGTTCGCCGTGGTGTCGCTGCTGCTGCTGGTGCTGGTTCGCCCGGCGCTGCGACGCCATTTCATGTCCGGAACGGGATTGCTGGACCGGCCCAAGGAGCTCGAGGGCAAGAGCGCGCTGGTGCTCGACCGGGTCGCGCGTTATGAGGGCCAGGTCAGACTCGACGGCGAAGTCTGGACGGCGCGGCCCTACAACGACAACGATGTCTACGAACCGGGCGACCACGTCACCGTCGTGCATATCGACGGAGCCACTGCGGTAGTCCAAAAAGTCGTCTAGAGAAGTCCTGGACAACTACGGAAGGAACCCGTCATGGAAGGTGCTGTCGCCGGCTTGGTGCTCGTCGGCGTGCTGGTGATTTTCGCGGCCATCGTCGTCGCGAAGTCGGTCGCGCTGATTCCCCAGGCCGAGGCCGCCGTCATCGAACGGCTTGGTCGCTACAGCAAGACGGTGTCGGGTCAGCTGACGCTGCTGCTGCCGTTCATCGACAGGATCCGTGCGCGGGTGGACCTTCGTGAGCGGGTGGTGTCCTTCCCGCCGCAGCCGGTGATCACCGAGGACAACCTGACAGTGAACATCGACACGGTGGTCTACTTCCAGGTCACCAATCCGCAGGCGGCGGTGTACCAGATCAGCAACTACATCGTCGGCGTCGAGCAGCTCACCACCACCACGCTGCGCAACGTGGTCGGCGGTATGACGCTGGAGCAGACGCTGACCTCTCGCGACCAGATCAACGCGCAGCTGCGCGGTGTGCTGGACGAGGCGACCGGCCGCTGGGGACTGCGGGTGGCCCGCGTCGAACTGCGCAGCATCGACCCGCCGCCGTCGATCCAGGATTCGATGGAAAAGCAGATGCGCGCCGACCGCGAGAAGCGCGCGATGATCCTGACCGCCGAGGGCACCCGGGAGGCGTCCATCAAGCAGGCCGAGGGCCAGAAGCAGTCGCAGATCCTGGCCGCCGAGGGCGCAAAGCAGGCCGCGATCCTGGCCGCCGAGGCCGACCGCCAGTCGCGGATGCTGCGGGCCCAGGGTGAGCGCGCCGCGCAGTACTACCAGGCTCAGGGCCAGGCCAAGGCTATCGAGAAGACGTTCGCCGCCATCAAGGCTGGCAGGCCGACCCCGGAGATGCTGGCCTACCAGTACCTGCAGACGCTGCCCCAGATGGCCAAGGGCGAGGCCAACAAGGTCTGGCTGGTGCCGAGCGACTTCGGAGCCGCGCTGCAGGGCTTCACGAAGATGCTCGGCGCGCCGGGCGAGGACGGCGTGTTCCGCTACGAGCCGTCCCCGGTCGACGAGAACCTGCCCAAGCCGGAGGACGATTCTGACGAGGTGGCCGAGTGGTTCAGCACGGAGACCGACCCGGCCATCGCGCAGGCCGTCGCCAAGGCGGAGGCCGAGGCACGAGCCCCCGTGCAGGGGGCCATCGGGTCCCCGGCACCGACAAGCGTCACCGCTCCGTTGCAGTACTCCCAGCAGACCCAGCAGCCGCTACCGCCGCAGGGTCCGCCAGGGGGTGGCCGCCACAGCGGCAACGTCGAGTTGTAGCCGTCAGTCCAGACGCAACTCCACCAACGGCAACTCGGCGGTGGTGTCGTTGATCGACGTGCCCAGCGTCTGCTCCAGCACGGGCTTGAACCGGGCCCACGCCCGCGGATGCCGATCGCGGTACGCGGCAAGCGCGGTGTCGGTCTCATGCTGGTCGAGGGTGCGCGCGGTGGCCCGGGCGGGCGAATGGCTGCCGACGTGGACCCTCACGTGCGGGTTGGCCCGGATGTTGCGGAACCACTGTGCTTTACCGCCGAAACCCGAAGCGACGAGGAAGGTTTCGGGTGTGGGGTGAGCGACGACCTCGAGGACGACGTCGCGGCGCGCATTGGACTTTCTGCCGATGTGCTCCAGCATCAGCAGCCGCGGGCCAAGCAGCGCGCCGGCGCGGGCCTTGAAAATCCAGATCGGTGCGCGCATGAGCCTGCGTGACCCCAGCAGCCGGGCAGCCGCGGACGTCGTGGACATGTCTTCCTTCTTTGCGTTGCGCGAGTTCACTTTTCGGTGCCGGTAAGGCCGTTGCGGTATATCTCGAACACCTCGCTCGCCCACCGTTTCATGCCGGCATTCGACAGCGGGTCGACGCCGAGGACTTCGCTGAGGCGGGTGCGCAGCATCAGCACCGCCAGATCGGAGATCAACAGGAACGCCACTCGAACGTCGGGATCGCCACCCGCGACGGCGACGCCGTCGGCGACCATCGCGTCGAGCGCGGTCCTGCTGACGCGGTGAAGACGGCCGAACAACGCAGCGCCCACCGACCCGCTTCCGGTCAGCAGTCTGCCCAGATACGCCGGGATCGCCGAGTCGGTTGGCAGATAACTCGCGAGTCCGCCCAGCATGCTCGGCACCGCCGACGGGCCGAGGCCGACGGCGCCCGTCTGCTCGGTCACCTGAGTCAGCATTGCCTCGATGGATGCGACCACGTAGTCGTCGACCGCCTCGATGAGCCCATCGCGTGAGCCGTAGTGCCGCACGAGAAGGGCGGGGGATACGTCCGCGGCCGCCGCGATGTCGCGCATCGTCACGGCGTCGGGGCCGCGCTCGCTGAACAGCCGCAGCGCGGCGTCGCGAATCCTGGCTCGGCCCGTCCGATCGTCGGGGGGTGAACTCATGTTTACAATTGTAAACGTTTGTTTAGCGCAGCTGCGCGGGCTCCTCGGCTTGTTCGCCGGCGTCGGCGGAGTGGTGCTGCGGGTAGGTGCGGATTTCGTAGACCAGGCCCGCGACACCGAGACTCGCGGTGAACAGCGACACCAGGATCAACAGCGGGCTGACGTGATTCGTCAGCGCGTCGCCGAGGATGACGACCGCGGCGGTGCCCGGCAGCAGCCCGGCAAGTGTCGCGCACATATACGGCAGCGCCCGTACCGAGGACGCCCCGGCCGCGTAGTTGAGCACCGAGAACGGGACGGCAGGGATCAGCCGCATCGACACGACCGTCAGCCAGCCGCGTTGGCGCAACCTGACGTCGAGGCTATTGACCCGCGGATGGGGCACGAGTTGGTTGAGTCGCCATCCCACCGCGCGGACCAGCACCAACGCGAGCAGCGCGCTGATCGTGCTGGCGACGACCGCGATGGCGATGCCGAGCCACGGGCCGAACAGCAGCCCCGATGCGAGCGTGAACGCGGTGCGCGGGAACGGCAAGACCGTGATGACGATGTGTGCGCCCAGGAATGCCAGCGGAAGCCACGGACCCGCCGCCGTAGCCCAATCGCGCAGTTGCACGGCGCCCGGCCGCGGCACCAGCAACAGGATTGCGACGAGAATCACAATCGTCGCCGCGATGGCTGCCAACTGGCGGCGGGGGACCTGCTTTGCCGTCGAAATCACCGCGGCACGCAGCGCGGCAAGGGTGTTGACGACGGACTTCACGGCTACCAAGACTACGGGCCCGCCGGTGATAACTCGCCTGATGCCGATTGCGCGTCCGCTGCCCGGCGCACGCTGGCCCGATGGTGATCATTTAGCCTGATGGACGTGCAGGAATCCAGGGAGCGATGGCGCTCGGCGGTTGCGGGCGTGTTGGCAAAGTCGACTCGGCGTGATCCCGGCGACCTGCCGAGCGAGCCCGAACGCCTGCTGGATTCGCAGACCTACGAGGGCTTCCCGATCCGCGCGTTGTACACAAGCCTCGACGCGCTCCCCGAGCAGCCGTTGCCCGGCGACTGGCCGTTCGTGCGGGGGTGCGACGCGCAGCGCGACGTCAAGGCCGGCTGGAAAGTGGCCGAGGCGTTTCCCGTCGCAGGCCAGAGGGCCGTGGCCGACGGCAACGGCGACGTCCTGGTCGCCCTGACGGAGGGCGTCAGCGCGCTGGTGCTGCGGGTCGGTGCACCCGACGGAGGAGTCGTGCCTGCCGAGCTGGACCGCCTGCTCGAGGGCGTTTTCCTCGACCTCGTCCCGGTCGTTCTCGACGCCGGTGCGGATTTCGTTGCCGCCGCCGACGCGGTGCTGCCGCTGTTGGTGGACATGGACGACGACCAACGGTCCCGGCTTTCGATCGATTTGGGCGCGGACCCGCTCACCGCACCGCTGAGCGATCGGTCGGCCCCCGAGATGGCCGAGGTTGCCGCGATCGCGGCCAAGGTCACCGGCTTCGGCGGCGGTGTGCGTGCGATCACCGTCGACGGCCCGGCGTTCCACAACCTCGGCGCCAGCGCGGCGTGGGAGCTGGCCGGAGCCGTTGCCGCGGGCGTCGCCTACCTGAGGCTCCTCGGCGAGGCCGGGCTCGGCGTGCCGGACTCGTTGCGGCAGATCAGTTTCCGGGCGGCCGCCGACGACGATCAATTCATGTCCATCGCCAAGCTCCGGGTGTTGCGCAGGCTCTGGGCCAGGGTGGCCGAGGTGGTCGGAGAGCCCGACGCGGGTGCCGCCCGGCTGCATGCGGTCACGTCCATGCCGATGATGGCGCAGCGGGATCCCTGGGTGAACATGCTGCGCACCACGGTCGCGGCGTTCGGCGCGGGGATCGGGGGCGCGGACACCGTGCTGGTGCAGCCGTTCGACGCCGCTATCCCCGGTGGCATGCCAGGCACCGCAGCGGGATTCGCGCGGCGCATCGCCCGCAACACACAGCTGCTTCTCCTCGAAGAATCCCACCTCGGCCGCGTGCTCGACCCGGCGGCAGGATCGTGGTTCGTCGACGACCTCACCGAACAGCTGGCCGAGCAGGCCTGGCAACACTTCCAGCAGATCGAATCGCATGGCGGTTTCGTTGAGGCGCGCGATTTCGTCGCCGCCCAGATCGCCGAGGTTCGCGACCGGCGCATCGACGACATCAACCACCGTCGCACCGCGCTCACCGGTGTCAACGAGTATCCAAATTTGACTGAACCGCCTCTGCCACAACGTGGTTCGAAGAGCATCGTGCAGCGGTACGCCGCGGGTTTCGAGGCGCTGCGCGATCGCTCCGATGCCCACCTGGAGAAGACCGGGTCGCGGCCGAAGGTGCTGTTGCTGCCACTGGGTCCACTCGCCGAGCACAACATCCGCGCCACGTTCGCGACCAACCTGCTGGCCTCCGGCGGCATCGAAGCCGTCAATCCCGGCGCGATCGAGGCCGCCGGGGTCGCCGATGCCGTGTCGGCAGCGGATGCGGCGGGCGTCGTGGTGATCTGCGGGACCGACGCCAGATACGGGACGGAAGCGGCCGGTGTGGTCGAGGCCGCGCGCAAGGCCGGAGTTTCGCGAGTGCTGCTGGCCGGACCCGAGAAGGCCGTCGCCGAGGCCGACAATAAACCCGACGACTACCTCACCGCCAAGATCGACGCCGTCGATGCCCTTTCGGACCTGCTCACCCGATTGGGGGCATGACGAGATGACCGCCAGCACAACAAGAATCGAGAGCTTCGCCGACGTTCCACTGCGCAGCAACCGTGCCACCGAGCCCGCGACCGAGGCGTCGGTCAGCGCACATGTGGCAGCGGCCGCGGATGCGCACGGGTACGCGCCAGAGCAACTCGACTGGTCGACACCGGAAGGCATCGACGTCAAGCCGGTATACATCGCCGCCGACCGGGACGCCGCCGTCGAGGCCGGCTACCCGCTGGACACGTTCCCCGGCGCGCCCCCGTACGTTCGCGGTCCCTATCCGACGATGTACGTCAACCAGCCGTGGACCATCCGGCAGTACGCCGGGTTCTCCACCGCAGCAGAGTCCAACGCGTTCTACCGGCGCAACCTCGCGGGCGGGCAGAAGGGCCTTTCGGTGGCATTCGACCTGGCCACCCACCGCGGATACGACTCCGACCATCCGCGTGTCGCCGGTGACGTCGGAATGGCAGGGGTGGCAATCGATTCCATCCTCGACATGCGCCAGCTGTTCGACGGTATCGACCTGTCGACGGTGTCCGTCTCGATGACGATGAACGGCGCGGTGCTGCCCATCCTCGCGCTGTACGTGGTGGCCGCGGAGGAGCAAGGGGTGGCTCCGGAGAAGCTCGCGGGGACCATCCAGAACGACATCCTCAAAGAGTTCATGGTCCGCAACACCTACATCTACCCGCCGAAGCCGTCGATGCGGATCATCTCCGACATCTTCGGCTACACCAGCGCGCGAATGCCGAAGTTCAACTCGATCTCCATCTCCGGCTACCACATCCAGGAAGCCGGTGCCACAGCCGATTTGGAGCTGGCATACACGCTGGCCGATGGTGTGGAGTACATCAAGGCCGGCCTCGACGCGGGGCTGTCGATCGACAAGTTCGCGCCGCGGCTGTCCTTCTTCTGGGGCATCGGCATGAACTTCTTCATGGAGGTCGCCAAGCTGCGGGCTGGACGGCTGCTGTGGAGCGAACTGGTCGCCCAGTTCAACCCGAAGGACCCGAAATCGCTTTCGCTGCGCACGCATTCCCAGACCTCGGGCTGGTCGCTGACCGCGCAGGACCCGTTCAACAACGTGGCGCGCACATGTATCGAGGCGATGGCGGCGACACAGGGGCACACACAGTCGCTGCACACCAACGCACTCGACGAGGCGCTGGCGCTGCCGACCGACTTCTCCGCACGTATCGCCCGCAATACGCAACTTCTGCTGCAGCAGGAGTCCGGCACCACGCGCCCGATCGACCCGTGGGGCGGTTCGTACTACGTGGAGTGGTTGACCCATCAGCTCGCCGAGCGGGTCCGTGCCCATATCCGCGAGGTGAACGAGCACGGCGGCATGGCGCAGGCAATCGACGACGGAATCCCGAAGCTGCGCATCGAAGAAGCCGCGGCGCGCACACAGGCCCGCATCGACTCGAGCCAGCAGCCCGTGATCGGCGTCAACAAGTATCAGGTCGACGAGGATCACGAGATCGAGGTGCTCAAGGTCGAGAACAGCCGGGTGCGCGCCGAGCAGATAGCCAAACTGGAGAAGCTGCGCGCCGAACGGGATCAGCCCGCCGTCGACGCGGCACTGGCCGAGCTGAGCAAGGCCGCTGGGAGCGAAGGGAATCTGCTCGAACTCGCCATCAATGCGGCGCGCGCGCAGGCCACCGTCGGCGAGATCTCCGATGCGTTGGAGCGCGTCTGGGGACGCCACCAGGCCGAGATCCGTACGATCGCCGGGGTCTACCGCGACGAGGTCGGAAAGGCAAGCAACATCGCAAGCGCCAGCGAGTTAGTGCAGAAATTCGCCGAGGCCGACGGCCGCAGGCCGCGCATCCTGGTCGCCAAGATGGGCCAGGACGGACACGACCGCGGCCAGAAGGTGATCGCGACCGCGTTCGCCGACATCGGATTCGACGTCGACGTCGGCTCGCTGTTCTCCACGCCGGAAGAGGTCGCACGGCAGGCCGCCGACAACGATGTCCATGTCGTCGGGGTGTCGTCGCTTGCGGCGGGCCACCTGACGTTGGTGCCCGCGCTGCGCGACGCGCTGGCCGAGGCCGGCAGGCCGGACATCATGATCGTGGTGGGCGGCGTCATTCCGCCCGGTGATTTCGACGAGCTCTACGCGGCAGGCGCGACCGCGATCTTCCCCCCGGGCACGGTGATCGCCGACGCCGCAATCGGGCTGCTGCACAAGCTCGCCGAGCGCTCGGGCTACGACCTCGGCTAGATGGCCGACAAGACCGACGACCTGGCCGCCGCGATAAGGAACGGTGATCGCGCCGCATTGCCGCGGGCCATCACACTGGTCGAGTCGACGCGGGCCGATCACCGCGAAGAGGCTCAGCAGCTGCTGATGGCGCTCATGCCCGACGCGGGCAGCGCGATGCACGTCGGCATCACGGGTGTGCCCGGCGTCGGCAAGTCGACGACGATCGAGGCGCTCGGCATGCACCTGATCGAGCAGGGTCACCGGGTGGCGGTGCTGGCCGTCGACCCGTCGTCGACGCGCACCGGGGGATCGATTCTCGGCGACAAGACCCGGATGCCGCGGCTGGCCGTGCACCCGGACGCCTACATCCGTCCGTCGCCCACGTCCGGCACGCTCGGCGGCGTCGCGAAGGCCACCAGGGAAACCATCGTCTTGCTGGAGGCGGCGGGCTTCGACGTGATCCTGGTGGAGACCGTCGGGGTCGGCCAGTCCGAGGTGGCCGTCGCCAACATGGTGGATACATTCGTGTTCCTCACCCTTGCGCGCACCGGCGATCAGCTTCAGGGCATCAAGAAGGGCGTGCTCGAGCTTGCTGACGTTGTCGTAGTGAACAAGGCCGACGGCGAACACGCCGCCGAGGCCAAGGCCGCCGCCCGTGATCTGCTCGGTGCCATCCGGCTGATCTATCCGCGCGAAACACTTTGGCGCCCACCCGTTCTGACGATGAGCGCGCTGGAGGGCACCGGCCTGACCGAGCTGTGGGACACCGTGCTCGAACATCGCCATGTTCTCACCGATGCGGGGGAGTTCGAGGCGCGCCGCAACGCTCAGCAGGTGGACTGGACCTGGTCGATGGTCCGCGACACCGTGCTGGACCGGGTGCTCAACAACCCCGGGGTCCGCAAGATTCGCGCCGAGGTGGAGCGCCAGGTCCGCGACGGCGAGCTGACCCCGGCACTCGCCGCTCAACAACTGCTCGATGCCGCTGACGGGGCAAAAGGATAGGGAAACACCCGATATTCAGACGGCCCGCTGCTGGCTAGCGTCGATGGATGACTCGACGCGCTGTGAAACCCCTGTTCGCTGGATTGGTGGCCGCTGGGATGCTGCTGACACCCGTCCCCGCAAGCGCTCTGCCGCCACTGCCGGGTGACAAGGACGCCGACGGAGTGTCCGACCAGGACGAGATCAACATCTATCACTCCGACCCGAACAACAGCGACACGGACGGTGACCGCGTCAACGACGGCAACGAGGTCAATAACGAAAAGTCGAATCCGACAAGCACCGACACCGATGGGGATGGGCTTTCGGACACCGACGAGTACTACACGTGGCACACGATGCTGTACCTCGGCGACACCGATCAAGACGGTTTCACCGACAAGCAAGAGGTCGAGGCAGGCACCAAACCGCTGGACCATGCGTCGCATCCCGGTGCGGCGACCGACCAAGGGCCCAAGCAAGGGCAGAACCGTCCCGACACCGACCAGGACGGGCTGTTCGACGACGACGAGATCAACGTCTACGGAACGAATCCGAAGAAGGCAGACACCGACGGCGACGGCCGCGACGACGGTCAAGAGGTGTTCGACAACACCGATCCCAACAATCGCTTCGGCTGAGCGTCGATGGGCCCGAGATTGCTGCCGGGGTAGCGCTTCGGCACCCCTGGCATGCTAAGCACTAACGGATTGGTAACACCACGTTTATTTGCCGGGGTTGCAGGTAAATTAGATCCATTGTGAAGCACTCTGACGGCGGGGAGCGCAGCGCGGCGCTTCCACACGGTGTTCAAGGCGCGGCGGACCCGCACTTCGCCTGTGCGGTGCGCGCCTTCAGCACAATGTTCCCCGGTCCCCGGTATGGCGGAGGGGCGCTGTCGGTCTACCTCGACGGTGAGCCCGTGGTCGATGTCTGGACGGGTTGGGTGGACCGCCGCGGCACCACGCACTGGTCCGCCGATACCGGCGCCATGGTCTTCTCCGCCACCAAAGGCATGGCGTCCACGGTCATCCACCGACTCGTCGACCGCGGCCTGATCGATTACGACGCCCCCGTCGCCGAGTACTGGCGGGAGTTCGGCGCCAATGGCAAGGCGGAGATCACCGTCCGCGACGTGATGCAGCACCGGGCCGGGTTGTCTCAGCTCAACGGCGCCAGCAAGGCCGACCTGATGAACCACGTCGCGATGGAGGAGCGGCTGGCCGCGGCGTCGGTGAACCGGGTCCTCTACGGCAAGGGTGCATACCACGCGCTCACCTATGGCTGGCTGATGTCCGGTCTGGCCAGGGCGGTCACCGGCAAGGGCATGCGCGACCTGATTCGTGAGGAACTGGCCGAGCCGCTCAACACCGACGGCCTGCATCTGGGCAGGCCGCCCGTTGAATCGCCGACCAGGGCCGCGCAGATCATCATCCCGCAGGGCACGCTGAAGAACTCGGTGCTCGGCGCCCTCGTGCCGAAGCTGGCCGCGCTGCAGTGGTCCAGCGGTCTCGGTGCGCTGTACTTCCCCGAGATGGTCTCGGTGGTTCAGGGCGAGACCCCGTTCCTCGACGGCGAGATTCCCGCGGCCAACGGCACCGCCACCGCGCGCGGCCTCGCCAAGATGTACGCGCCGCTGGCTTGCGGAGGCAGGGTCGACGGCACACAGTTCCTGTCGTCCGAGCTGGCTGCGGGCCTTATCGGCAAGCCGAACCGAAGTCTGGACCGAAACATCGTCTTCCCCATGGCATTTCATCTCGGATACCACTCCATCCCGTTGGGTGGACTGATGCCCGGGTTCGGACACGCGGGTCTCGGCGGCTCGCTCGGCTGGGCCGATCCGAGCACCGGAATGTCCTTCGGCTACGTACACAACAGGCTGCTGACACCTTTCGTGGTCGCAGACCAGGCCGGCTTCGTCGCGACGGCGGCGTTGATTCGACGCGGCGCGGCCGCCGCACGCAGACGCGGCTACCGGCCGGTGCCGAAGTTCGGCGCCCCCTTCGCCGCCGAGCCACGCCCCGTGGCCGGATAACGGGCTACGCGTTCTCCATCCGGAAGCCGACCTTCAGCGTCACCTGGAAGTGAGCGACCGCGCCGTCGGCGAGATGGCCACGGACGGACGTCACCTCGAACCAGTCGAGTCCCCGAATCGTCTCGGACGCACGGGATATCGCGTTGCGGATCGCGTCGTCGATGCTGTCGGGCGAACTGCCGACGATCTCGATGACGCGGTAGGTGTGATCGCTCATGACGCTCCCTGTTGCCGTTCCAGTTCCTCTGCTTCCTCGACCGCGGCGAGCGCGGAACGCTCGATGTGTTGGTTCACGTTCTGCTGACTCTGCAGCATGTCCATCGCCAGCCTGGCGTAGATCATCTGGCTGGTGATGGCCATCTG
Source organism: Actinomycetota bacterium (assembly GCA_046735135.1). Classification (GTDB taxonomy): domain Bacteria; phylum Actinomycetota; class Actinomycetes; order Mycobacteriales; family Mycobacteriaceae; genus Mycobacterium. The sequence goes on along the minus strand of JBKPSU010000004.1, from coordinate 20,655 downwards.
GCCGCGGCTGCGGCTCAGGAAGGTGATGAACCAGGTGATGAGCGTGGTGAAGCGATTCTTGAAGCCGACCAGGTAGACGAGGTGCAGCACAAGCCAGGCCAACCACGCGATGAAACCGCCGAATTCGAGCTTGCCGACCTGGGCGACGGCGCTGAACCGGGACACCGTCGCCATGCTGCCCTTATCGAAGTACTTGAAGGGTTCGCGGTTGGTCGGATCGTCGCGACCTGCCAGCGCGCGTTTGATCGCCTTGGTCGCGTACTTGGCCCCTTGAATCGCACCCTGCGCCATCCCCGGCACCCCGGACACCGACATCAAGTCGCCGACGACGAAGACATTGGGATGCCCCTTGATGCTGAGGTCGGGTTCGACAACCACCCGCCCGGCGCGATCAGTCTCCGTTCCTTCGGACTGCTCGGCGAGCATCTTTCCCAGCGGGCTGGCTTGCACGCCCGCCGACCACACCTTGCACGCGCACTCGATGCGCCGCTCGTTGCCGTCCTTGTCCTTCACCGTGACGCCCATGTAGTCGACATTGGTGACCAGCGCGTTCAGCTGAATCTCGACGCCCATCTTCTCGAGGCGGCGCTGGGCCTTGCCGCCGAGGTTGGGTCCCATCGGCGGCAGCACGGCGCCCGCTCCCTCGATCAGGATCACCCGGCATTCGTTCGGCTGGATCGTCCTGAACGAGCCTGCCAGTGTGCGTTCGGCCAGTTCGGCGATCTGGCCTGCCAGTTCGACGCCGGTGGGGCCCGCCCCGACGACCACGAACGTCAGCCTGCGTTCCCGCTCCGCGGGATCGGTGGTCACCTCTGCGGCCTCGAACGCTCCGAGGATGCGGCCGCGCAGTTCCAGCGCGTCGTCGATGGTCTTCATGCCGGGCGCGAACGTTGCGAACTGGTCGTTGCCGAAGTAGGACTGTTGCGCACCGGCGGCCACGATCAGGCTGTCGAAATGGGTGACCGTCTCCATCGTCATCAGCTTGGCGGTGACGGTGTTCGCCTGCAGATCGATACCCTCGACCTCGCCGAGGAGCACCTTGGCGTTCTTCTGTTTGCGGAGCACGAGGCGGGTGGTCGGCGCGATCTCGCCCTCGGACAGGATTCCGGTCGCCACCTGGTAGAGCAGCGGCTGGAACAGATGGCTTGTCGTCCTCGAGATCAGTGTGACATCGACGTCGGCCCGCTTGAGAGCCTGAGCGGCGGTGAGGCCCCCGAAGCCCGACCCGATGATGACCACCTGATGACGCTTGGCGGGCGAGCTCATTCGCATTCCTCCCTGTTCGACGCGAGAACGATACGTCAGAGCAGGTCTTGCACTATGGCGTCAACGAGAAACCTTTGTGAACCACTTCGTCTTGATTCGCCAGGAATGCGCCGACGCGAGCGCGAAGCCGGCGCCGCACATGCAGGCGAACACCCACACGAGGGCGCTACCCGCCGTGGTCTGCAACGCTGTCACGTAGGCGGTGGTGATGCGCACGACGCAGGCCAGAATGCCGAACACCGAAGAGGCCAGGTAGAAGTTGGCGATCCGGCGCGACCGAGGGTCTTTCCGCAGCACGAGTGTCGCCCGGATGCCGTAGCCCAGCAGATAGATCAGTGTGCCGCACAGCAGCAGCCAGTAGAGATTCAGCCAGAAGTCGGTCGGCACCGTGAAGAAGTCCGGCTTGTAGATCCGCGCCCCGTTACCGACGGAGAACGTCACAAGCAGCAACGGGATGCACAGCGTCGCGGGCCGCTCCACATACTGCTTGAACGACTTCTGCATGGCGTCGTCGTCGGCCAGCCTGCCCAGCGTGTTGTAGACGATCGCGGAGGCCGCGACGATGTAGCAGTCGTGACCGACGTAGTCCTCGACGTTCCACTTGCCGGTCAGGGAATGCAGTACCGGGCCGATGGTTTCGGAGGCCAGCGGCGACATCAACAGCACGGCGGCGCCCTGCAGGGCGATATTCAGGGTGGCGGCAACCTCCCACCGGCACGTCCACGTCACGCGCCGAATCCACAGGCTCCAACCGATGCACGCCATGGTGATCGCGAGGAGTGTTGCGAGGGCCATCCGTCTTGCCTTTGCGCTGAGTTAGTTCCAGCAAATTCTATAGCGGCGGGGCGTCCTGGCGAGGCTGCATTTCAGACAACTTCTGCGGGCGTACTCGCCGCGTTTCCGCGGTTGCCACGGCGACCCCGGCCGTCTCGAAATAGCCGAGCACCTCTTCGTGGCTCATCAACCCGAATCGGACCTGCAGGTCGGGATAGCTGAGCTCGAACCGATCGGCGACCCGGCGCAGCTCTTCTGCGTCGGGATAGTCCTGCTCCTTGATTCGGCGGTAGTACGTGCTGCTAGACACCCCGAGCGCATCGTAGATGTCTTTTGCGTCGACGTCGCCGTCGAGGAGGTAGTCGAGCAGGGCCTTTAGCTGTCGGCCGTTCTCATCTGTACGTGGCACCGCATTACTTTATCGCTTTCTGTCGTAAATGGGCAGTGCCAATCGACTGGTGGAGAGCGTTGCTGTTATTGACGCGGGTGTCACACTTTTGGGAGAGGTCTCCCGTTTCTGGGACAACGCAGCTACTGTTAGCTCCATGTTGATTGCAGAATTTGCCAGCAGCCCTCTTCGTATCGTTGACCACGAGACCCTCGAAGCGCCACGTGCAGAGGACTTCGCCAAGGTCGCCGCGCCGCTGGACAGCACGCTGACCGCCGAGTTGGACGGCGCGCAGTGGTACCTCGGTGTTGCCGGTGAAGAAATCCTCCTCGCGGCCCTGGGCCTCGCGATCGCCCGCACGATCGGCGAGGGTGTCGTCGCTGTCGACGTCGCAGGCCACCGCGGCGCGGTTGCGTTGTCGTGCACGTCGGCGGGCCTGGCCACCGCGACAGAAACTCTGGGGGCCGTACACCACATGCTCGAGACGGGCCCCAGTGCGCCGACACTCGCGGCTCAACCGCCTTCGGAGATCTGCTTCTCCTATCTCGGCACGGAGCCCGGCCTGCGCCACGCGCTCGAGCTTCGCGCGTATCGGGCGGACGACCTGGTTCAGCTGGACTGGTGGTACGACACCCGCGGCTTCGACCCCTACACGGTGGAGGAGCTGGCCGAGCAGTTGCCGCTCGCTTTGATCGAACTGACATCGGAGGCGTCGCCGCAGCCGCACACCCCGATGGCAGTCGGTCACTGACTCGCTAGAATCTGACGTATCGGCGCTGATCCGGCCATCACCGGGGAGCCTTCGGAAGAACAGCTCAGGCTCAGTAGATCCGAACGGGTAGGCCCGTCACAGCCCTGACTCGAGCGGCGCACAGCTGTGCGCAAGCGGGGTGGTACCGCGGCATTCGCGCACCGGCGCGTCGTCGTCCCCGTGCCATGAACGACGTTTGGCATGGAGACGACGCACCATCGTGACCACCTATCCGAAACCGGCAGGCGGCGCGCCGAACTTCCCGGCGCTGGAATCCGACGTCCTGCAGTACTGGGACAGCGACGACACCTTTCGCGCCAGTGTCGCGCGTCGCGACGGCGCGCCCGAATACGTCTTCTACGACGGACCGCCGTTCGCCAACGGCCTTCCGCACTACGGGCACCTGCTGACCGGATACGTCAAGGACATCGTGCCGAGGTACCGCACCATGCGCGGCTACAAGGTGGACCGGCGCTTCGGCTGGGACACCCATGGTCTGCCCGCCGAACTCGAAGTTCAGCGGCAACTCGACATCACCGACAAGTCCCAGATCGAAGAAATGGGCATCGGGAAGTTCAACGATGCCTGCCGCGCATCGGTGCTGCGCTACACGAACGAGTGGCAGGCGTATGTGACTCGGCAGGCGCGCTGGGTCGATTTCGAAAACGACTACAAGACACTCGATTTGGGCTTCATGGAGTCGGTGATCTGGGCGTTCAAGCAGCTGTGGGACAAGGGCCTGGCCTATGAGGGCTATCGTGTGCTGCCGTACTGCTGGAACGACGAGACCCCGCTGTCCAGCCACGAGCTTCGGATGGACGACGACGTCTACCAGAGCCGTCAGGACCCGGCCATCACGGTCGGATTCCGGATCGACGGCGGTGACCTCGACGGCGCCTATCTGTTGGTCTGGACGACGACGCCGTGGACGCTGCCGTCGAACCAGGCGGTGGCCGTCAACCCGGACGTCGAGTACGTGCAGGTCCAGTCGGGGGAGCGACGCTACGTCCTGGCCAGGGCGCGGCTGGCCGCCTATGCACGGGAACTCGGTGAAGAACCCGAGATCCTCGGCAGCTACCGCGGCGCGGATCTGCTCGGCACGTGGTACCTGCCGCCGCTGCCGTATTTCATGGACGCGGCCAACAGTTTTCAGGTGCTGCCGGGCGAGTTCGTGTCCACCGAGGACGGCACCGGCCTCGTGCATATGTCGCCGGCCTACGGCGAGGACGACATGGCGGTGGCCCAGATGGCGGGGATCGTCGCCGTCACGCCGGTGGACGCGAGGGGCCGCTTCGACGAAACCGTTCCGGACTACGTCGGCCAGCATGTCTTCGACGCCAATCCGCAGATCATCCGCGATCTGAAGAACAACACGGGCCCGGCCGCACAGAACGCCCCCGTGCTGCTTCGCCATGAAACCTACGAACACTCCTACCCGCATTGCTGGCGCTGCCGGAATCCGCTGATCTATCGGGCAGTTTCGTCCTGGTTCGTCAAGGTCACCGAGTTCCGTGATCGCATGGTGGAGCTCAACCAGGAGATCACCTGGTATCCCGAACACGTCAAGGACGGCCAGTTCGGCAAGTGGCTGTCCAACGCCCGCGACTGGTCGATTTCCCGAAACCGATACTGGGGCAGTCCGATTCCGGTGTGGAAGTCCGACGATCCGGCTTATCCCCGCATCGACGTGTACGGCAGCCTCGACGAGCTCGAACGCGACTTCGGGGTGCGGCCGGACAACCTGCACCGGCCCTACATCGACGAACTGACCCGGCCCAATCCCGACGACCCCACCGGCAAGTCGACGATGCGGCGCATCGAGGACATCTTCGACGTGTGGTTCGACTCCGGCTCGATGCCCTACGGTCAGGTGCACTACCCGTTCGAGAACGCTGACTGGTTCGAGTCCCACTTTCCCGGCGACTTCATCGTCGAGTACATCGGACAGACCCGCGGGTGGTTCTACACGATGCACGTGCTGGCCACCGCGTTGTTCGATCGGCCGGCCTTCAAAACCTGTGTCTCGCACGGCATCGTGCTCGGCAACGACGGCCAGAAGATGAGCAAGTCGCTGCGCAATTACCCCGACGTCTCAGAGGTTTTCGACCGCGACGGCTCCGATGCGATGCGCTGGTTTCTGATGGCGTCGCCGATCCTGCGCGGCGGCAACCTGATCGTCACCGAGCAGGGCATCAGGGAAGGTGTCCGACAGGTGCAGCTGCCGTTCTGGAACGCGTATACGTTCCTGGCGCTCTATGCGCCGAAGAAAGGTTCCTGGCGTACCGATTCGAAACACGTGCTGGACCGCTACATCCTGGCCAAGCTGGCGCAGCTGCGCGACGATCTGACGGCGTCGATGGACGTCTGCGACATCTCCGGCGCCTGCGACGAGCTGCGGCAGTTCACCGAGGCCTTGACGAACTGGTATGTGCGGCGGTCCCGTTCGCGGTTCTGGGAAGAGGATCCCGACGCCATCGACACGCTGCACACCGTGCTGGAGGTGACCGCACGACTGGCCGCGCCGCTGCTTCCGCTTCTCACCGAGGTGATCTGGCGAGGTATCACGGGTGAGCGGTCGGTGCATCTGACCGACTGGCCGGAGCCGGGCACCCTGCCTCACGATGCTGACCTCGTCGCGACCATGGACCAGGTGCGCGAGGTGGCGTCGGCGGCGTCGTCGCTTCGCAAGGCCAAGAAGCTGCGGGTGCGGCTTCCACTGCCGAAACTCACTGTCGCCGTGGAGAACCCGCAGCGCCTCGAGCCGTTCAAGGACCTGATTGCCGACGAGCTCAACGTCAAAAGCGTCGAGCTCACCGACGACATCCCGCGCTATGGGCGCTTCGAGCTGACGGTGAACGCCCGCGAAGCGGGTCCGCGTCTTGGCAAGAACGTGCAGGCGGCGATCAAGGCCGTCAAGGCGGGCGAGGGCGTCGTCAACCCCGACGGCACATTGACGGCAGGACCGGCGGTGCTGCTGCCCGAGGAGTTCAGCTCGCGGTTGGTGGCTGCCGATCCAGAGTGGACCGCGGCGCTGCCTGGTGGCTCGGGTCTTGTGGTGCTCGACGGCACCGTCACGCCGGAACTCGAGGCCGAGGGCTGGGCCAAGGACCGCATCCGTGAACTGCAGGAGCTGCGCAGGACGACTGGCCTCGACGTGTCCGACCGCATCTCCGTCGTCATCGACGTGCCTGCCGAGCGGGACGCGTGGGCGCGGACCCACGCCGATCTGATCGCGGGGGAGATCCTGGCGACCAGCTTCGAGTTCGGCGAGCCCTCCGACGGCACTGAGATCGGCGACGGCGTGCGGGTGGCGATCGCCAAGGCCTAGCAGCGCTGCACCGTTGCGACGAGCTTCGCGAAGTCGGCAAGGACATCGCGGATGAAGTCGTGCGCCGTCGGCGACAATGCGGGCGGCCATCGCACGCACCACGGCGTCCGGACCGGAGGCCGCCAGCCCGCCGTAGTAGGACAGCGCGACCACCTCCGCGACGGTCAGCACCATCAATCGGTCCGCAGCCCCATGAGCCTGCGCAGCCGCACGAATACCAAGCAGGCGCAGTAGCAGCGCGGCATGCTGCTGCTCTTCTACCACGAAAAGCTATGCGGCGCAGTGATATTCGGATGGGCGGCGCACCGCGCCGGCAATCTCGGATCGGCCGTCGAAGTCGATGGCCGCGTCGGTCCTGGCGTGTACGAGGTCGTTGTGCTCGAAATGGTCGACCCAGAGACATGGCTCACGTCACGGGCCTGTTGGGTCATGGACGCCAAGCGCCCTAGCATCGGCAGGTGTGGCCGCTCGCTGGGTCCTTCACCTCGATATGGACGCGTTCTTCGCGTCGGTCGAGCAGCTGACCCGGCCGACGCTGCGCGGCAGGCCGGTGCTCGTCGGCGGCCTTGGCGGCCGCGGCGTGGTTGCCGGCGCCAGCTACGAGTCGCGGGTGTACGGCGCGCGATCGGCGATGCCGATGCACCAGGCCCGCCGCCTGGTCGGAGCGACCGCGGTGGTGCTACCGCCCCGCGGCGTGGTCTACGGCGTGGCCAGCCGCCGTGTGCTCGACACGGTTCGGGCGGTCGTGCCGGTCCTCGAGCAGTTGTCGTTCGACGAGGCATTCGGTGAGCCGACGGAACTCGCAGGTGCCGACGAGGCTGACGTGGAGACCTTCTGCGAGACGCTGCGGGCCAAGATCCGCGATGTCACCGGGCTGGTCGCATCGGTCGGCGCCGGCTCGGGAAAGCAGATCGCCAAGATCGCGTCCGGGCTGGCTAAACCCGACGGCATCCGGGTGGTCCGCCGCGACGAGGAACGCGTGCTGCTGGACGGCCTGCCGGTGCGCAAACTGTGGGGAATCGGTCCGGTGGCCGAGGAGAAGCTGCACCGGCTCGGCATCGAGACCGTCGGCGCCTTCGCCGCGCTCTCGGACGCCGAGGCCGCCAATATCCTCGGCGCGACCGTAGGGCCCGCGCTGCATCAGCTGGCCAGGGGGATCGACGACCGGCCGGTCGCGGAGAACGGCCCGGCCAAACAGATCAGCGCGGAGTCCACCTTCCCGGAGGATCTGACCACCTTGGACCAGCTGCGCGAAGCGGCGGCCCCGATCGGTGAGCACGCGCACCGGCGCCTCGAGAAGGACGGCCGCGGGGCGCGCACCGTCACGGTGAAGCTGAAGAAGTCGGACATGAGCACCCTGACCCGCTCGGCGACGTTGCCGTATGCCACCACGGACGCCGCGACGCTGATCGCGATGGCCCGCAGGCTGCTGCTCGACCCTCGTGATGTCGGCCCCATTCGCCTTGTCGGCGTTGGGTTTTCGGGGCTGTCCGAGGTTAGGCAGGAGTCGTTGTTCTCCGATCTGGAGCTGATGGCCGAAGAGGTGTCCGACACGGGTCTGCCGCAGACGCTGACCGAAGCCACGGCGACGGCTCCGGCCTGGCGCATCGGCGACGACGTCGTGCACACCGAACACGGCCATGGCTGGATCCAGGGCGCGGGACACGGTGTGATGACCGTGCGCTTCGAGACCCGCAGCACCGGGCCTGGGCCGGTGCGCACGTTCCCCGACAGTGCGCAGGAAATCGCTCGCGCCAACCCCGTCGATAGCCTGGACTGGCCCGACTACGTCGACGCGCTCGCCGACCGGTCAGCCCCAGCGGGCGACGACGTCGTCGACGGGCGAGCCGCTCCCCAGGGCGGCCATCAGTAGCACCCGGGCCTGCGGGGCCCGCAGCCTGGGCATCATCACCGCCCCGGCATCCATCAGTTCGCGGCCCGGCCCATAGCCGCCAATGACCTTCGCGCCGGGCACCCTCGTGGACACCACTACCGTCACGCCGTCGCGGCAGTGCCGCCGGACGGCGTCCACGATCGCACCACCCGCGTTGCCCGAGCCCAGCGCCTCGAGCACGAGTCCCCGCGCGCCCGCGGCGACGCATGCGTCCATCGCCGCGGCGTCACCGCCTGGGTACACGGCGAGGATGTCGACCCTCGGCACGTCGATCGCCGACAGCGCGCCGAGGAAGGGCCGCTCCTTCGCGGACGTGGGACTGAAGCGCCCGTGGGCGACGGATCCGACCGCCATTCCGGTGAAGCCGGTGAGATCGGCCGTCGCCACCTTTTGCAGGCCGAGCGGCTGCTTGACCGAGCCCGCCAGCGTCACCAACACGCCGAGGTTCCGTGCCGCCGCGCTGTCTGCCACCGTCAGCGCGTCGCTCAGGTTGCCCGGCCCGTCGGCGTCGGGAGCGTCTCCGCTGTGCAGCGCTCCGGTGATGGCCACGGGCGTGGCGCCGTCATACGTCAGCTCCAGCCACAGCGCCGTTTCCTCCATTGTGTCGGTGCCGTGGGTTACCACCACGCCGTCGGCGTCAGCGGCCGATCTGACCGCCGCGCCGATCCGGTCCCAGTCAGCGGGGGTGAGTTGCGAACTGTCCACCGACATCAGGTCGACGACCTCGACGTCGAGCCCGGCGGTCAGGTCGGCCCCGCTGGTGGTTGGCCGCCTGACCCCGTCTGCACCTGCGCTGCTCGCGATCGTGCCCCCAGTGGTGATGACGACAAGGCGGCTCACGCCCTCATCATTCCAAAATCGCACTTTGGAATGATGGGGGAGTGACTGATGAATCGGCCGCTGGCAAGGAGCCGCTGACCGCTGCCGAGGAAACCGAGCCGAAGCCGCGTCGGCGGATCCGCCTTTTGGTGACGGTGGCCGCCGTAGTTCTGGCCCTCGACGTCGTCACGAAGGTCCTCGCGGTGAAAATGCTCACGCCTGGTCAGCCGGTGTCGATCATCGGCGACACCGTCACCTGGACGCTGGTCCGGAACTCCGGCGCCGCATTCTCGATGGCCACCGGATACACCTGGGTGCTGACGCTGATCGCCAGCGCGGTCGTCGTCGGAATCATCTGGATGGGCAGACGACTCGTGTCGCCGTGGTGGGCGATCGGCCTCGGCATGATCCTCGGCGGAGCGATGGGCAACCTCGTCGACCGGTTCTTCCGGTCGCCGGCACCCCTGCGCGGCCACGTCGTCGACTTCTTGTCGATCGGGTGGTGGCCGGTGTTCAACGTCGCCGATCCCTCGGTCGTGGGCGGGGCGATCCTGCTGGTGATCCTTTCCCTGTTCGGGTTCGACTTCGACACCGTCGGCAGACGCAAGGCGGACGACGAATCGGACACCGTCGGCCCCAGCGAGGCCGAGTCGTCCTGATGGATACCCGATCGATGCCCGTGCCGGACGGATTGGCGGGCATGCGTGTCGATGCCGGGCTGGCCCGGCTGCTCGGCTTGTCCCGCACCGCGGCTGCGGCGCTCGCCGAGGACGGCGGCGTCGACCTCGACGGCGCAACGGTCGGCAAGTCCGACCGCCTGACACCGGGGGCGTGGCTGGAAGTGCGGCTGCCCGAAGCCCCCGCGCCGGTGGAGAATACGGCGGTCGAGATCGAGGGCATGACGATCCTGCACTCCGACGAAGACATTGTCGCGGTCGACAAACCGGCAGGCGTCGCCGCGCATGCCACGGTCGGCTGGCACGGTCCGACGGTGCTCGGAGGGCTGGCGGCGGCCGGATTCCGGATCTCCACCTCGGGTATCCACGAGCGGCAGGGCATCGTGCACAGGCTCGACGTCGGTACATCAGGCGTGATGGTGGTGGCGCTGTCCGAACGGGGCTACACGGTGCTCAAGCGGGCGTTCAAGCAACGCACCGTGGAGAAGCGCTATCACGCTCTGGTACAAGGACATCCGGATCCGTCCAGCGGAACCATCGATGCGCCGATCGGCAGGCACCGCGGCCACGACTGGAAGTTCGCCGTCACCAGGGACGGTCGGCACAGCGTCACGCACTACGACACGCTCGAAGCGCACCAGGCCGCCAGCCTGCTCGACATCGAGCTGGAAACCGGCCGCACACATCAGATCCGGGTGCATTTCGCGGCGCTGCACCACCCGTGCGCGGGCGACCTGACCTACGGCGCCGATCCGGTGCTCGCGAAAAGACTTGGCCTGGAACGACAATGGCTGCATGCGCGGTCACTGGCGTTCAGCCACCCCGCCGACGGCCGCCGGGTCGAGATCACCAGCCCCTATCCATCCGACCTGCAGCACGCGCTCGACCTGCTGCGCAACCACGACCGGTGAGCGACGACCAGCGGCGCTCCGGGCTGCTGTTCGGAGCGGGCGCCTATGTGTGGTGGGGGTTGTGCCCCGGCTTCTTTCTTCTGCTGTTGCCCGCAGGAGCGCCGGAGATACTGGCTCACCGCTTCGTGTGGAGTGCTGTGTTCCTCCTCGTGCTGCTTGCGGTCGCGCGCAGGCTGGGTGATCTCCGCGGTCTCACCGCACGCACCTGGCTGCTGTTGTTGGCGGCGTCGGCGTTCATCGCCGCCAACTGGGGCACCTACATCTGGGCGGTCACCCACGGCCATGTCGTCGACGCGGCGCTCGGCTACTTCATCAACCCGCTCGTCAGCGTCGCACTCGGAGTGGTGATCTTCCGGGAGCGGCTCAACCGCTGGCAGCTCGTCGCGCTCGCGCTTGCGGTGGTGGCGGTCGTGATCTTGACCGCAGAGGTCGGTGAGGTGCCCTACATCGCGCTGGTGCTCGCCGTGTCGTTCGGCCTCTACGGCCTGGTCAAGAAGGTCGTCGACGCCGACCCGCGGGTCAGTGTCACGGTCGAGACGCTGTGGGCGCTGCCTACGACGGTCGGGTACATGATCTGGCTCCAGCTCACCCACCAGGCGCATTTCGTCAACTACGGCCCAGGCCACACGGTGCTGATGATCCTCGCCGGGCCGGTGACGGCGATTCCGCTGCTGCTCTTCGCCGCGGCCGCGCAGCGGTTGCCCTTGGTCACGCTGGGCCTGCTGTTCTACCTCAACCCGGCCCTGCAGATGGCCTGGGGCGTGCTGATCGGGCACGAACCGATGCCCCCCGGCCGGTGGCTCGGCTTCGCCCTTATCTGGTTGGCGCTGGTGGCCTTCACCGGCGACGCGTTGTGGCGGGCACGCCGTGGCCCACAGGAGCTTCCGGAGACTCTTAGGGAAAGTGTGCGATCGCCCGGTGTTCGCCACTCCTAGTCGGTGAATGCCGCCCATCCCGGGCGGCGACCACCGATGAGGAGAAGAAGATGTTCCGCATTGCCAACCACACCGTGTCGGCTCGCCGCAGGCCGAAGCTGGGATTCCGATGAGCGCCCGCACGGTTCTGCGCGGACCGGTCGGACGCCAGATGTCGATTCGATGGCAACCGAGTCGTCATGACGATGTCAACGTCAGAATCGACGACGAGGAGGACAACATGCGGTACTGCCTGTTGATGCACTACCAGGAAGCCGGCGAGATCGGACTGACCGAAGAGGATATGGCTCCCGCGATGGCCGCGTTCCAGGCCTATGCCGACGACCTGTCGGCAGCGGGGGTGCTCATCGACACCGAGGTGCTTGAACCGGTCGTGGCCACCACGACGGTGACTGCGCGCAACGGCACACCGGAGATCCAGGACGGCCCTTTCGCCGACACCAAGGAGAAGCTGGGCGGCATCTTCATTATCGAGGTCGACAACCTCGACGATGCGATCCAGTGGGCTCAGCGGAATCCCGCCAACGGGTGGGGTTCGATCGAAATCCGCCCGGTGGCGCGCACATACGCTGCCGACCGCGGGTGGTTCAACCCGTAGCGGGGCTGAGCGCTTGCGCGAAGACCCGAACGCGGCGCAACGGCGGGTAGCCGACCTGGTTCACGATTCCTACGGTCGGCTGCTTGCCGTGCTCGCCGCCCCGACCCGCGACATCGCCGCCGCGGAAGACGCGCTGGCCGACGCGCTCGAACGTGCGCTCGAGCGGTGGCCGGGCGACGGGATCCCCGCCAATCCCGAGGCGTGGCTGCTCACCGTCGCCCGCAACCGCCTGCGCGACATGTGGAAGTCACACGCCTACCGCATGACCGGTCCGCTCGACGAAACCCATGACAGCCCAACCGAAGTCGATTCCATGCCCGCGATCCCCGACCGGCGGCTCGAGCTGATGCTCGTCTGCGCCCATCCCGCCATCGCGCCGAACATCCGAACCCCGCTGATGCTCCAGACGGTGCTCGGTGTCGAGGCCGCCGCGATCGCGGAGGCGTTCGCCGTCGAACCGGCCACCATGGCGCAGCGCCTGGTGCGGGCCAAGAAACGCATCCGCGACGCGGGCATCCCGTTCGTGCTGCCCGAGCGCGCGGACCTCGCCGCCCGGCTGCCCGCGGTGCTCGAGGCGGTGTACGGCGCATATGCGATCGACTGGCAACTGACACCACAGGCGGCGCCGATCGAGACGCTCTCCGCCGAGGCGCTTCACCTGGCGTTCGTGCTGGCCGAACTTCTGCCCGACGAGCCGGAAGTGCTCGGGTTGGCGGCACTGGTCTGCCTGTCGGAGGCCCGCTCGGCCGCGCGCCGCGACCGGCACGGGCGATTCGTCCCCCTCGACGAGCAAGACGCCGCGCTCTGGGACGATGCGCTGGTCGCCCGCGGCGAGGACCTGCTCAGACGTGCCCACGGTTTCGGGCAGCCCGGCCGGTTTCAGTACGAGGCCGCGATTCAATCGGCGCACTGTGCGCGACGGCGCGACCCCGACGCGCTGCGCAAGCTGTATCGCGCGCTGCTGCGCGTCGCGCCTTCTGTGGGGGCCGAGGTGGCGCTGGCCGCTGTGGACGGTCAGATCGACGGGCCAGAGGCGGGGCTGCGGGCGCTGGACTCGATCGATGAGCGGGCTGTCGAGCGCTTCCAACCCGCATGGGCCACAAGGGCACACCTGCTCGTGCAGGCAGGCAGGGCTGAGCCTGCCGCGGAGGCCTACCGCACCGCCATCGAGCTGACCACCGATCTTGGCGTCGCCGAGTACCTCCGCGAACAATTGCGCGCGCTGGGCCTTTGACCTCCGCCCTCCTGCTTCATATTTTGAAGCACGATGGGTACAGTATCGGCATGACTAGCTATAAAAATGATAGCGCCAGGATCACTCCGGCGTCCGACCCGTTGCCCCCCGACATGCAAGAGGCTATCGACGCCATCATGCGCGGCGCCCAGCCGCTGGTGCTGTTCACCACGATGGCGCGCGACCGGCGGCTGTTTTTCAAGTTCTTCAACTCCGGACTGCTCGACCGCGGGAATCTCACCATTCGTCAACGCGAGATCGTCATCGACAGGGTGACGGCCTCATGTGGTGCCGAATATGAATGGGGCGTGCACGTGGCGGCCTTTGCGGGCAAGGCCGGGTTGACCGACGACCAGATCGAGTCGCTGGTCACCGGCGGCCCCGACGACGCCTGCTGGAGCAACGACGACCGCGTGCTGATCGAGTTGTGCGACGCCCTGCACGCGACCTGCACCGTCGACGACGAATTATGGGGTCGGCTCGCGGCCCGATTCCCCGACGAGGCGATCCTGGAACTGCTCATGCTGGCGGGCACGTACCGCACCGTGAGCTACCTGGTCAATGGCCTGGCCCTGCCCATGGAGGCCGGTGCGAGGCGGTTTGCCGGATAACGCCGACGGTTGGGAAGACACGCACCGCGACACGCCCGTGCTCGTCGGTGGGCGGCCATAGACTGGCGACCCTATGAACTCCTCGTCCTTCGTGCACCTGCATAACCACACCGAGTACTCGATGCTGGATGGTGCCGCGAAGATCTCCCCGATGCTGGCCGAGGCCCAGCGGCTGGAGATGCCGGCGATCGGCATGACCGACCACGGAAACATGTTCGGCGCCAGCGAGTTCTACAACTTGGCGACCGAGGCGGGCATCAAGCCGATCATCGGCGTCGAGGCCTATATCGCCCCGGGCTCCCGCTTCGACACCAAGCGCATCCTGTGGGGCGACCCCAGCCAGAAGGGTGACGACGTCTCGGGCAGCGGCTCCTACACGCACCTGACGATGGTCGCCGAGGACGCGACGGGCGTCCGCAACCTGTTCAAGCTGTCGTCGCTGGCGTCCTTCGAGGGCCAGCTCGGCAAGTGGTCGCGAATGGATGCCGAGATCGTCGCCGAGCACGCCGCTGGCATCATCGCCACCACCGGCTGTCCGTCGGGTGAGGTCCAGACAAGGCTGCGACTCGGCCACGACCGCGAGGCGCTCGAGTCGGCGGCCAAATGGCGCGAGATCTTCGGTCCTGACAACTACTTCCTGGAGCTGATGGACCACGGCCTCTCGATCGAGCGGCGGGTCCGTGACGGGTTGCTGGAGATCGGCCGCAGGCTCGACATTCCGGCGCTTGCCACGAACGACTGCCACTACGTCACCCGCGACGCCGCGCACAACCACGAGGCGCTGCTGTGCGTGCAGACCGGCAAGACGCTGTCGGATCCCAACCGGTTCAAGTTCGATGGCGACGGCTACTACCTGAAGTCTGCCGCGGAGATGAGGTCACTATGGGACGACGACATCCCGGGGGCGTGTGACTCGACGCTGCTCATCGCCGAACGTGTGTCGTCCTACGAGGACGTGTGGTCGCCGCGTGACCGCATGCCGATCTTCCCCGTGCCCGACGGGCACGACCAGGCGTCGTGGCTACGCCACGAGGTGGACGCCGGTCTGGCGCGGCGTTTCCCCGACGGTGTACCGCCCGAATACGTCGAGCGCGCCGGGTACGAGATCGAGGTCATCTGCGGCAAGGGCTATCCGTCGTACTTCCTGATCGTGGCCGACCTCGTCGGTTATGCGCGGTCGGTCGACATCCGCGTCGGCCCGGGTCGTGGTTCGGCTGCAGGCTCGCTGGTGGCCTACGCGCTCCGCATCACCGACATCGACCCGATCGAGCACGGGCTGCTGTTCGAGCGCTTCCTCAACCCCGAGCGTGCGTCGATGCCCGATATCGACATCGACTTCGACGACCGCCGTCGCGGCGAGATGGTGCGGTACGCCGCCGACAAGTGGGGTCACGACCGGGTGGCGCAGGTCATCACGTTCGGCACCAT
This sequence comes from Actinomycetota bacterium, assembly GCA_046735135.1. Classification (GTDB taxonomy): domain Bacteria; phylum Actinomycetota; class Actinomycetes; order Mycobacteriales; family Mycobacteriaceae; genus Mycobacterium. The sequence goes on along the minus strand of JBKPSU010000004.1, from coordinate 5,041 downwards.
CAAGACGAAGGCTGCACTGAAGGATTCGGCCCGGATCCATTACGGGCAGCCGGGTTTCGCGATCGCCGACCGCATCACCAAGGCGCTGCCGCCGCCCATCATGGCCAAGGACATTCCGTTGTCGGGGATCACCGATCCCACCCATTCTCGATACAAGGAAGCCGCCGAGATCCGCGGCCTGATCGACACCGATCCCGACGTCCGTACCATCTACGAGACCGCGCGCGGCCTGGAAGGTCTGATCCGCAACGCCGGCGTGCACGCGTGTGCGGTGATCATGAGTTCCGAGCCGCTGACCGAGGCGATCCCGCTGTGGAAGCGGCCGCAGGACGGTGCCATCATCACCGGATGGGATTACCCGTCGTGTGAGGCGATCGGGCTGTTGAAAATGGACTTCCTCGGCCTGCGAAACCTGACGATCATCGGCGACGCGCTGGAAAACATCAAGGCCAACAGGGGGATCGAGCTCGACCTGGAGTCGCTGTCGCTCGATGACGGGCCCACATACGAATTGCTCGGCCGCGGAGACACTCTCGGCGTGTTTCAGCTCGACGGCGGCCCGATGCGCGACCTGCTGCGCCGCATGCAACCAACTGGGTTCGAGGACGTCGTCGCGGTCATCGCACTGTACCGGCCCGGCCCAATGGGCATGAACGCCCACAACGACTACGCCGACCGCAAGAACAACCGCCAGGCGATCAAGCCCATCCACCCCGAGCTGGCCGAGCCGCTCGAGGAAATCCTGGCCGAGACCTACGGCCTGATCGTCTACCAAGAGCAGATCATGCGTATCGCGCAGAAGGTGGCCGGCTACTCGCTGGCACGAGCCGACATTCTGCGCAAGGCCATGGGCAAGAAGAAGCGCGAGGTGCTCGACAAGGAGTACGAGGGCTTCTCGGAAGGCATGAAGACGAACGGGTTTTCGGCCGGGGCGATCAAGGCGCTCTGGGACACGGTGTTGCCGTTCGCGGACTACGCGTTCAACAAGTCGCACGCCGCGGGCTACGGGCTGGTGTCGTATTGGACGGCGTACCTGAAGGCCAACTACCCCGCGGAGTACATGGCCGGCCTGCTCACCTCGGTCGGCGACGACAAGGACAAGGCCGCAGTGTACCTGGCCGATTGCCGCAAGCTCGGCATCACCGTCCTGCCGCCGGACGTCAACGAGTCCGGCCTGAACTTCGCCTCGGTGGGCGAGGACATCCGCTACGGGCTCGGGGCGGTGCGCAATGTCGGCGCGAATGTCGTTGCCTCGCTGATCGGTTCGCGCACCGACAAGGGCAAGTTCATCGACTTCTCCGACTATCTCAACAAGATCGACATCGGCCCGTGCAATAAGAAGGTCACCGAGTCGCTGATCAAAGCGGGCGCATTCGACTCGCTGGACCATCCGCGCAAGGGGCTGTTCCTGGTGCACACCGACGCTGTCGAATCGGTGCTCGGCACCAAGAAGGCCGAGGCGATGGGTCAGTTCGACCTGTTCGGCGGGGCGGACACCGCCACCGATGCGGTATTCACCATCAAGGTGCCCGACGAGGAATGGGACGACAAGCACAAGCTCGCGCTGGAGCGAGAAATGCTCGGGCTGTACGTGTCCGGACATCCGCTCAACGGCGTCGCCCATCTGTTGTCGACGCAGGTGGACACCCAGATTCCCGCGATCCTGGACGGTGACGTCCCCAACGACGCCCAGGTCCGCGTCGGCGGAATTCTGACGGGCGTGAACCGTCGCGTTAACAAAAATGGGATGCCATGGGCATCAGCGCAATTGGAAGATCTGACCGGCGGCGTCGAGGTGATGTTCTTCCCGCACACGTACTCGAGTGTCGGTGCCGAAATCGTCGATGACGCGGTCGTCCTGGTCAACGCAAAGGTCAGAATTCAGGACGACCGCATCTGCCTGATCGCCAACGAGCTTGTGGTGCCGGACTTCTCGCATGCCGCAGTGGATCGGCCGCTGGCGGTCAGCCTGCCGACGCGACAGTGCACCATCGACAAGGTCACCGCGCTCAAGCAGGTGCTGACGCGTCACCCGGGCACATCGCAGGTGCATCTGCGGCTGATCAGCGGTGACCGCATCACCACGCTCGAGTTGGACACCTCGCTGCGGGTCACGCCGTCGTCGGCCCTGATGGGTGACCTCAAGGCGCTGCTGGGTCCCGGCTGCCTCGGCTGATGACCGCAGCCGACGCCTGCGCACGGTTCCGCCGGCTGCACGAGGACGGCTGCTTCGTCATCCCCAATCCGTGGGACCGCGGCACCGCGATCGCGTTGGCGGCCATGGGGTTTCAGGCGTTGGCCACGACCAGTGCGGGTTTCGCATTCTCGCAGGGCCTTCCGGATACGCCGACCGGATTGACCGCCGACGCCGCCCTCGGACATATCGCCGAGATCGTCCAGTCGGTGGATCTACCGGTCAACGCAGATTTCCAGGCAGGCTACAGCGACGACCTGGATCAATTGGCCGACAACGTGACTCGTTGCGTCGAAACAGGAGTAGCGGGTCTGTCCATCGAAGATGCGGTGGGTGAAGGCGACGACCCCGTGCTGCCAATCACCCGGGCCGTGGACCGCGTACGGGTTGCCCGGTCCGCGATCGATGCATCCGGCCGCGATGTTCTGCTGACTGCACGAGCGGAATGCTATCTCTATGGACACTCCGATCCGCTGGCTGAAGCGATCGAGCGGCTGCAGGCCTTCGCGGATGCGGGCGCTGATGTGGTGTTCGCGCCCGGTATCGCGAGCCGGGACGACATCGCGGCGCTGGTCGATTCGGTGCGGCCCATTCCGGTCAACGTGTTGAAGTCATCGGGTGCCGGGTTGTCGATGGCAGAATTGGCCGACCTCGGAGTCAGGCGGATCAGCGTCGGATCGGCCCTGTCGCGTGTGGCGTGGGGGGCGTTCCTGTCCGTCGCACGCGGCATCGCCGAAGGCGACTTCGGTGGTTTGGCGCAGGCGGCCGGCTTTGGCGAGCTCAACGGGTTGTTCGAGTCCGAATAGAACTCGGCCAAATTCACCCGCCGAATCACACCGCAATTCAAGATTGCCGCATGCCTGTCGCCGAAGTGGTCGGTGTCGACCTGCTCGACCCGTCGCTGTACCGGACTGGAATGCCGCACGAGCTCTACGCGGAACTACGCGAGGTGGGTCCCGTTCTCTGGCATCCGAAGACTCACGTGGCCGCATTCGGACAAGACATCGACTTCTGGGCGGTGCTCGGCCATCGGGAAGTCGAACAGGCGAACCGGGACTGGGAGACGTTCTCCGCGTATGACGGAACGACCATCGTGCCGTTTCCTCCCGAGCGACGAGGTGTCATGCTCGTCGCCAAGGACCCGCCGGAGCATCTTCAGCTCAGAAAACTGATCAGCGCTGGTTTCACGCCCCGCATGATCGGCCGGCTGGAAGAACAGATCACCGATCGCACAGAGCGAATCCTCGACGACGCAGCGGCGCGAAGCGAGGTCGACTTCGTCGTTGAGATCGCCTACCAGCTGCCGATGCATGTCATCGCCGACATCGTCGGGATACCGGAGGCAGATCGGCCCGAGGTCTTCCATCTGACCGAGCTCATCATGCGTGCCGCCGATCCGCTCTTGGGCGTCACACACAAGGAGCGAAGGGCCGCAGAGCGGGCATTGTTCGGGTATGCGCACGAGCTGAGCGCTGCGAAGAGAGCGAATCCGACGGACGATGTGTGGTCGATTCTCGCCACCGGCGAGCTCGACGAGTTCGAGCTCGACATGTTCTTCATGGTCCTGACCCTCGCAGGCAGCGAGACGACCCGAAACGCCCTGACCCAGGGACTCTTGGCACTTCTGGACAACCCGGGGGAGCTCGAGGACCTCCGGAAGGACCCGTCGCTGCTGCCCACGGCGGCCGAGGAGATTCTCCGATGGGCGAGCCCGGCAATCTGCTTCGCCCGCACCGTGACTCGTGATGTCGAGCTGGGCGGTCAGCAGCTGCACGCGGGAGACCGCGTCGGGCTGTTCTATCCGTCCGCGAACCGAGACGCCAAGGCGTTCGCCGATCCGTTTCGCTTCGACATCCGGCGGTCGCCGAACCCGCACGTCGCCTTCGGTGGAGGCGGTCCGCACTTCTGCATGGGCGCCAGCCTGGCCCGCACCGAAATACAAGTTTTGATCGGGGCGATATTGCGCCGCTTCAGCACGATCGAGATCACCGGCGCACCGACCTGGATGAGCGCCGGGCCTGCCGCGACCGTCGGTGTTGCGATTCAGTCGCTGCCCGTTCGGCTGGCGTGACGAGCACCTGAGTCAAGTCCTCGTTCGCCGTCGAACGATCAGCCCAAAATGTTCACCGCCCTTGAGATTACGAGTGCCCGGTGGACAGCGCGACCTCGCCTGCACGGTCATCATCGCCGTGGCCCATCGAGCTGGCGGCATCATGTCGGTAAGGGAGAACGCCATCACAGTTGGTGACACTGACGTAAAGACGGAATGCCTTGGGCATCAGCTCAACTGGAGGACCTGACCGGCGTATCGAGTTTCTCGAACGCCGCGGTGGACATTCCGCTGGCGGTCAGCCTGCCCACGCGGCAGTGCACCTTCGACGAGGGTCACCGCGCTCAAGCAGGTGCTGGCGCGTCACCCTGGCACGTCGCAGGTGCATCTGCGACTCATCAGCGGTGACCGCATCACAACGCTGGAGTTAGACACGTCGCTGCGGGTCACGCCGTCGTCGGCCCTGATGGGCGACGGCGAGACATCGAGTTCTGGTCGGCATGGGATGTCGGGTCGACATGTGGAGGACTGTCGGGGCGGGGGGAAGCGGGCAGCCGAGATTTGTCGGTCCCTGGTGCGACGATGGGGTGGTGTCCTCGACCGCGTCGTCTGGTGCCGTTGCGGTGCCTGCTGCCCAGCGTCTGGAGGTGTTGTTCGACGAGTTGGCGGAGTTGACGGGTCAGCGCAACGCGATTGACGCTCGCATCGTGGAGATTGTGGCCGAGGTGGATCGCGACGGGCTGTGGGGTGTCACCGGCGCGCGGTCGGTGGCGGCGTTGGTGGCCTGGAAGACCGGC
>JBKPSU010000003.1:0-28091 GCA_046735135.1 Actinomycetota bacterium | reverse complement strand
CGCATCCGACCTGGGGTTTTGTGTGAAGTGGGCGAAGAGTCAGCGCGCAGACGAGGCGCCGTAGTCCTGGATCAGCCTGGCCCGGACATAGGCCAATTCGCGGTCGAGGTCGTAGCGGCGGCCGAGCACCGTCCAGAGGTATGCGCAGCCGAAGATCGCCGAGCTGATGTCGTTGGTGGCGCGGGCGATATCGAGGCCGGATCGGACCGACCCGTCCTCGACGCCCCGTCGAAGTCCGGTCTCGACCTTGTCGATACCGCGCTTCAGCAGAGCCTGCACCCGCGTTCGAAGCGGCGAGGTGGTCTTGACCGCCTCGAAGGTGGCCACGAACAGTGCACGCAGAAAGTCCCTGTCCTCGCGATACAACGCCTGCACCCGGTCGAAATGGCCGATGGCCTCGTGCAGGCCGATCGCGGTGGGGTCCGGTTCCGGGCTCAGCCGCTTGATCTGGTCGTCGAAGAAGAAGGCGTCGAGGATGGCGTCCTTGCTTCCGTATCGGGCATGCACCATCGCCCTGCTGTATCCGGCGCGACGGCCGATTTCAGCGGCAGTCGTTGCTTCCCAACCCTTTTCGGCAATCAACGCCGCGGCTGCTTCGATCAGCCTCCGATTCGAGATCTCGACGCGCTGCGTCTGCGTGAGACCGCGTGCGGGGGACGGCACCCTTGCATATTAGACGCCCGACAACTAACTTAGTTGCGCACTGTCAAATTTCTTTCTGGAGGTCAGCGGTGACTTCAGCCGTGGCGGAAGTCCCGTCGAGCATCGACGGCCTGACTCCGCAGTGGCTGACGGGCGCGCTTGGCGCGCGGGTCACCGACGTCGGCGCCGAGCAGATCGCACAGGACAGCGGCTTCTCGTCGCTGCTGTACCGGCTTCATCTCACCGGGGACGGCACTCCCGCGACGCTGATCGCCAAGCTGCCTGCCCAGTCGGAGGCCCGCGGGGCGATGGAACTGCTGGGCGGCTACCACCGCGAGCTGGCCTTCTATCAACGAGTCGCCGGCCGCGCGCCGATGGAGACACCGCACGTCTACACCGCCCGAATGGTCGACGGCACAGCCGATTTCGTCCTGCTACTGGAGGATCTGCAGCACTGGGAGAACGCGGATCACCTGGCGGGGCTTTCGTTGGCGCGGACCCGGGTCTGCATTGATGCGCTGGCGGGGTTGCACGGTTGGTCGGTTGCGAACAGGGTTGCGCTGGAGGCGTTCCCGAGTATCGACACCCCGATCGCCCGTGACCTGCTGGTGCCCGCGTTCGGGCCAGGATGGCGGATCTACCGCGAGAAATCCTCGGCGCCGGTTCCGCAGACAGTGGCAGCCTTCGCCGAACGCTTCACCGAGGCGGCCGCCCAGGCACTACCGACGCTGACCGAGCGCACGATGCTCCTGCACGGTGACATCCGCGCCGACAATCTGTTCTTCGACGGCGATCGGCTCAAGGTGGTCGACTTCCAGTTCGCGTCCTACGGCGCAGGTGCCACCGATATCGCCTACCTGGTGAGCCAGGGGTTGCCGGCGGAAGTGCGGCGCGGCCACGACGAGGCGCTCGTGAGGGAGTATCTCGAACGGTTGGCGGTTTACGGCATCACCGACTACTCGTTCGGCGAGGCTTGGCGGCATTACCGATTCGCCGTCGCGTACCTGATGGTGCTGCCGGTCATCACGCTCAACGGTTGGGACGCGATGCCGGAGCGGTCACGCGAACTGTGCCTGACGCTGACCGACAGGGCGGTGGCGACCATCGACGAAATCGACGCGCTGGAGGTGTTCGGGTGACGCGGTCTGCTCGTGAAGTGGTGGAGTTGTACAACTTCGTCGTCTGGAACAAGCGCGACTTCGCGCTCGCCGAGGAACTGATGGGCGACACCGTGATCCGCCACGAGGTGGGCGAGGCGACGACATTGACCCACCAGCAGGCGGTGAAGCGGATCGTCGACACCTGGGCGTTGTTCGACAAGCTCCGGTTCGACCTGAAACTCCTTCTGGCCGGCGACGACGGCGAACACGTCGCGATCGTGTACCAGTCGCCAATGGAGCTCAAGGATGGCACTAAGACCGACGTCGGCGGCATGGAAATCTTCCGCGTCGTGGACGGCAGAATCACCGAAGTCTGGAACTGCGGCTACACACAGGGAGTGTGGCAGTGACTGAATTACCGGCTCGGCCGTTGGCGACTGAACGGGTGCTCGACGAACTCGGCTACTACCTGCTGGCCGGTGCTGGCGGGGAGGGGCCGTCGACGCTGACGGCCGAGGCCCGTAGCGGCGAGGCGATGGGCTTCGGGACGGCGTTCATCTCCGAGCGGTGGAACGTCAAGGAGGCGTCGTCTCTTGTTGGCGCTGCGCTTGCGGTCACCGACCGGATGCAGATCGCCACGGCCGCAACCAATCACAACACGCGTCATCCGTTGATAACCGGGTCGTGGGCGACCACAATGCACCGGCTGTCCGGCGGCCGGTTCACGCTGGGCCTCGGCAGGGGAGTGGCGGCCATGTACGCGGCCTTCGGCATCCCGTCGGTGACGACGGCCCAGATGGAGGACTTCGCGCAGGTGATGCGCCGGCTCTGGCACGGCGAGGTGATCTTCAACCACGACGGGCCCATCGGTAAGTACCAGGTGTTGTTTCTCGACCCCGACTTCGACGAGAACATCCGGCTGGCGCTGGTGGCCTTCGGCCCAAACACCCTCGCTTTGGGTGGCCGCGTGTTCGACGACGTCATTCTGCACACCTACTTCACGCCGGAGACCCTGCAGCGCTGTGTGAAGACGGTGAAGGAAGCCGCCGAGAAGGCGGGCCGCGATCCCGACAGTGTGCGCGTGTGGTCGTGCTTCGCGACCGTCGGCGATCACCTTCCCGAGGAGTTGCGGTTGAAGAAGACGGTCGCCCGGCTGGCCACCTATCTGCAGGGCTACGGTGACCTGTTGGTCACCACCAACGACTGGGATCCCGCTGTGCTGCAACGGTTCCGCGAGGACTCCGTCGTCACGTCGATATCCGGCGGCATCGACCACAAAGCCACGGCCGAACAGATCGAGCACATCGCGACGCTGATCCCCCCTGAATGGCTGGAACCCGCGGCCGCCGGGTCCGCGCAGCAGTGCGTGGACCGGATCCGCAAGGAGTTCGACTACGGCGCCGATGCGCTGATCATGCACGGCGCAACCCCCGACGAGTTGGCACCGATCGTCGATGCCTACCGCGCTACGTTGTGATTTCGGCGCGCTAACCGGCGCTCAGCGCACGGTAGCGCGCCGAAATCGCGAACGCTACGGCGTGATGACGGTGCGGCTCACCGGTTCCGCGGCGGCCTGCCTGCTGTGGATTGCGCGCTGCAGTGCCGACAGGAGAGCGTCGCGGGTTTCCTCCGGATGGATCAGGTCGTCGAAACCGAGGTGACCGGCCGACCGGAACGACGCTTCCACCTCCGCCCTGCGGAGCTTGGCCTCGATGTCCTCGGTGGCGTGCGACGCCCGGCTCAGCGCGGCCGCGCTCATCGCACCCATCGTGGCGCCGGGATAGGCAAAGGTCGCGCTCTGGTCGTCGAATCCCAACAGCGACATCACCATTGAGCCGAACCCGTAAGCCTTGCGCAACGTCACGTGCAGCTTGATCGTCGTCGCGGCCGTCTGCGCGGCGAACATCCTGGCGCCGCTGCGCAGCACCCCACTCTTCTCCGACCGACTGCCCGGCAGCATCCCGGGGTTGTCGGCCAGGAACACGATCGGCAAGTGGAACGAGTCGGCGACCATGATGAAATGCGCTGCCTTGTCGGCGGCGTCGGCGTCGATCGAACCGGCGAGCACCTTCGGCTGGTTCGCGACAACAGCGACGGGATGGCCGCCGAGATGGGCCAGCGCGCAGATCATCGCGGGTCCGAACTTCGGCTGCACCTCGAACCAGTCCGGGCCGTCGAAGACGACGTCGAGCACCGCCCGCATGTCGTACACCCGCCGATTGCCCCGGGGCACGATGTCGAGCAGTTCGGGCGTGGGCCGCGGCTGGCCGCTCTCGTCGGCGGGCGCTTGCGCCGGATACGACCATGCGCTCGACGGGAAGTACGTCAGGTAACGGCGGATGTCGTCGAGCACCGCCTCGTCGTCCTCTGCGACGTTGTGAATCACCCCGCTGGCCAGCGCGACGCCCGGTCCGCCGAGATCTTCCTTCGAAATCTCCTCACCCGTCGACTCTTTGACGACCGGCGGCCCCGCCGTGAAGATCGCACCCTGGCGGCTCATGATGGTGAAGTCGCACACGGGCGCGACGAGCGCGCCGTGTCCGGCCGACGGACCGAGTAATCCCGCCACCGTCGGAACCTTGCCGGAGCACCGCGCCTGCGCGAGCAGGTCGGTGGGGGTGCGGCCGTAATGCTCTCCGCTGGGTCGGAACCCGGCGCCCTCGAGCAGCATCACGAGCGGAATCTTGTCGCGCAGCGCCAACTCGGCGAGCCGATAGCGCTTGGCATTGCCGCCGGGGCCGATGCTGCCCGCCAACGTGGTGAAGTCCTCGGCACCGATCATCACCGGTGAGCCTTCGATCATTCCGGAACCCGCCACGATCCCGTCGGCAGCGATGTCCCCTCCTACGAGCGTGCCGAATTCGCGGAACGTGCCCTTGTCGAGCAGGTGCTCCAGCCGCGCGCGTGCGTCGAGCTTGCCCTTGCCGCGGTGTTTGGCCAGTCGCTCCTCGCCGCCCATCGACCGCGAGCGCTGACGCCGAAGATCTAGGTCTTCGAGCGTTTCGTGCCAGCCCTGCTCGTTCGTCATGCGCAATTCCCGTCGTCAATAGGCGATCGTCGCACCGGTGTGATCACGTTGACCATACTGAATTGCTTACTGTAGCGTCCTCGCTTATGGGTGACCTCGGCGGTCTCAAGGTAGACGCGGCCGTGTCCAGCCGCCTCGCAGACGTCGTTGATGCAGCAGGACGGTTGGAGCGACGGGGTTACGACTGCTGCTGGACCGCCGAGATCAACCACGACCCGTTCCTGCCGGTGGTGCTGGCCGCCGAACACACCGAGAAGGTCGAGCTGGGCACCAGCATCGCCGTGGCCTTCGCCCGCAACCCGATGAACGTCGCAAACATCGGCTGGGATCTACAGGACTACTCCGCGGGCCGGTTCATCGTTGGTCTCGGCTCGCAGATCAAGCCGCACATCGAGAATCGGTTCAGCATGCCGTGGAGCCAGCCGGTGCAACGGATGCGCGAGTTCGTCGTTGCGCTACGCGAGATCTGGTCGTGTTGGCAGACGGGCGGCAAGCTCGCGTTCGAGGGAGACTTCTACACCCACAAGCTGATGACGCCGATGTTCACGCCCGAACCTCTCGCCCACGACTTCCCCAAGGTCTTTGTCGCCGCGGTCGGTGAGGCGATGACCGAGATGTGCGGAGAGGTCGCCGACGGCCTTCTGGCGCACGCGTTTACGACGAAGCGCTACTTCGAGGAAGTCACCACGCCCGCGATTCTGCGCGGCATGGCGCGATCCGGCCGCAGGCGTGCCGAATTCCAGGTGTCCTGCCCGCTTTTCGTGGTGACGGGCAACGACGACGCCGAGGTCGCCGACAATGCGGCAGGCACCCGCAAGCAGATCGCCTTCTACGCGTCGACACCCGCCTACCGGAAGGTGCTGGAACTGCACGGCTGGGGAGACCTGCAGACCGAGCTGCATAGGTTGTCCCATGCCGGTGAATGGGACCACATGGGATCACTGATCGACGACGAGATCCTCAACGAGTTCGCGGTGGTCGCGCCGGTAAACGATGTCGCGGAACGAATTCGCGAGCGTTGCGACGGCGTCATCGACCGCGTTCTGATCGGCTTTCCGGCCACCATCGGGGATGCCACCGTGAGCGCCGTGTTGCATGAGATGAGGAGCCGCGGGTGAGCACTCCGATCATCGACGAAGCCGCCAAGGTGTTTGCCACGCCGAAGGCGTACGCCGACGAAGCGAAACTCCATGCGGCGCTGGCACATCTGCGTGCCAACGCGCCGGTGTCCTGGGTCGACGTGGCCGGCTACCGGCCGTTCTGGGCGATCACGAAGCACGCCGACATCATGAAGATCGAGCGCGCCAACACCTTGTTCACCAATTCGCCGCGTCCGGTGCTGGTGACAGCGGAAGGCGATGAGCTGCAGGCAGGCATCGGGGTCAGCACGCTGATCCACATGGACGACCCGCAGCATCGCGATGTGCGCGCGATCGGCGCCAACTGGTTTCGCCCGAAAGCGATGCGGGCCATGAAGGTTCGCATCGACGAGCTGGCGAAGATCTACGTCGACAGGATGCTGGAGAATGGACCGGAGTGTGACTTCGTTCAGGAAGTGGCGGTCAATTACCCGCTGTACGTGATTCTTTCGCTGCTCGGCATGCCGGAGTCCGACTTCCCGAACATGCTCACGTGGACCCAGGAGTTGTTCGGAAGCGATGACGACGAGTTCAAACGCGGCACGTCGGCCGAAGACCAGATGCCCGCGCTGCTGGAGATGTTCCAGTACTTCACCATGCTGACCGCCTCGCGGCGGGAGAACCCGACGGAGGACCTGGCGTCGGCCATCGCGAACGCTACGATCAACGGTGAGCCGCTGTCGGACATCGATGTCGTGTCCTACTACCTGATCATCGCAGCCGCCGGGCACGACACCACGAGCGCGACGATCTCCGGCGGCTTGCTGGCGCTGATCGAAAACCCGGATCAATGCGACAGATTGGGGCGCGATCTGGGGCTGATGGGACTGGCGGTCGAGGAGATGATCCGGTGGGTCACCCCCGTGAAGGCGTTCATGCGCACCGCCGTCGAGGACACCGCGGTACACGGTGTGCCGATAGCCGCGGGCGAGTCGGTGCTGCTGTCCTACCCGTCGGGCAACCGCGACGAGGACATCTTCGACGATCCGTTCCGGTTCGACGTGTCCCGAGATCCCAACAAGCACATCGCCTTCGGCTACGGCGTGCACTTCTGCCTCGGCGCGGCATTGGCCCGGATGGAAGCCGGCAGCTTCTTCACCGAGCTGCTGCCGCGGCTGGACTCCGTCGAACTGGCCGGGGAGCCGCAGCATGTGGCGACGACATTCGTCGGTGGGCTCAAGCACCTGCCGATCCGCTACTCGCTTCGGTGAAGCGTTGACGGCCGCCCCGGTATGTCCGAGGCGGCCGTCTCGCCGGGTTGTCTATCAGAACGGGAGCGGAATCCAGATCCCGAAGAAGTAGAAGCCCCACTGGTTGTAGCCGGGGTCCCACACCGGTTGCTCGTTGAAGCCGAAGTAGTTGATCGGCGGCGGTGGCGGGCCCCATGCGGGTGGCAACGGGCCATCCCAGATCGGCGGCGGCGGTGCGCCCCAGCCCCAGGGTGGCAGTCCGTCACCCCAAGGGGCATCGCGGAATCGTCCGCGCCAGTCGTTGTCCTGCTGATTCCACGGCGGCCGCCAATTGTGGCCGTCGGGACCGCCACCGGGTCCGCGGAAGTCAGGAGGCGGTCCGCCGGGAGGGCCGCCACGGAAGTCGCCGGGAGGACCGTCACGGAAGTCGCCCTGCGGTGGGCCTTGGGGAGGACCGCCGCGGAAGTCGCCTTGAGGACCGCCCTGCGGTGGGCCTTGGGGAGGACCGCCACGGTCCGGAGGTGGACCGCCGCGATCAGGAGGAGGGCCACCTTGGCCGCCAGGACCGCCGCTGGGACCACATTGCACCATCGGAGGGCACTGTCCAGTCGCGGCATTGGCGATGCCCGAGCTCAGGCCGATGCCCGTCGCGCCGAGGGCACAGCTGATCGCCGCACCCGCGACGAGTTGATTGAGTTTCATTACCAGGCCTTTCACGTCTAGAGACGCCCCAACCCAGACGCGAGGTTAGGCAGCCCGTGTAAGAGTGAGCTATGTCGTCGCTTTGAAAGTGACAGACCGCCGCACAGCGAATCGCGGTTGCCGGTATTCGCCAAGGCGATGGACAGCGTTGACGTAGGCGTCAGCAGCAGCGCGGGTTCGGATTGCTCTCCGTCGCATCATGGCGCATCCGCCAATACTCGCGTTCGGATACGACGGGCTCACCCGGGTGCAGGCGTGTGCGGTGCTCGACGTATCGCCGATAGTGGTTGTCGCCCATCAATGTTGCCCAGTACCAACCGATCTGGCGTGCGGTCTCTTTTGTGAGGCTGACAGCTCGTCCCATTGCTTTTGCACCTCCCGCTCCACTTTTGTCGGGATCAGCCCCGACGGTGCGAACAGTCGTGACGGCACAGGCTCATCCTCGGTCAACGGGCTGCCGCCGCCGCGTGCGGCGCGCAGCGCAACGATGACGCCCGTCACGAACACGATGACCACCAGCATCGCGAACACAATCGACAACGACCCCTGTATGAATGTGTTGCGCACGACCTTGTCGACGTCTGCGGGCGTCTTCGCCGTGAGGCACAGCTTGCCCGCCTCCCGTGCGGCCTGACAGACGCTGTGCTGTTTCCAGTAGCCGAGCTTGGGGTCGGTTGAGAAGATCTTCTGCCATGACGCCGTCAGCGTGACGACGAGGTCCCACAGCAACGGAATACCAGGTACCCAAACCCATTTCAGCAAGCCCTTCTTGATCACGACGACCGACACGACGGTCAACGCGATGGCGGCGAGCAGTTGGTTGGCGATGCCGAACAGCGGGAACAACGTGTTGATGCCACCGAGCGGATCGGTGACGCCCATCAGCAGAATGCCACCCCATGCTGCGACGACGATGAGGCTGCAAACCCACGCGCCGATCCGCCAACTCGGATCCTTCAGCTTGCGCAACGGCCCGCCGAAGTTGCTCAAGCCGTCGGACAGCATGAACCTCGCGACGCGGGTGCCCGCATCGACGGTGGTGAGAATGAACACTGCCTCGAACACGATCGCGAAGTGATACCAGAAGGGCCGCAACGAGTGGCCCCCGAAGACATCGAGCACCTGTGACATCCCGATGGCGAGAGTTGGGGCGCCGCCGGTGCGCGAGACGATCGACTTCTCGCCGACTTCCTGTGCCCAGCCATTGATGTCCGCCGCATCGACGGGCGGCCCCGACAGGCCGAGCCCGTTGACATAGGTCGCCGCGGTCTGTGCCGTGCCGCCGGTCTGCGCCGCGGGCGCGTTGATCGCGAAGTACAGGTGCTGGTTGAGGACCGCCGCGATGATCAGCGCCATGATCCCGACGAACGATTCGGTGAGCATGCCGCCATAGCCGATCAGCCGCATCTGGCCTTCCTTCTCCAGCAGCTTTGGCGTGGTGCCGGAGGAGATCAGCGCGTGAAAACCCGACAGCGCGCCACAGGCGATCGTGATGAACAGGAACGGGAACAGCGAACCGGCGAACACCGGCCCGTGGCCGTTGATGGCGAAGTCGGAGACGGCGGGTGCCGCCATGACGGGGCGGGCGACCAATACGCCGACGGCCACCAGCGCGATCGTGCCGACCTTCATGAACGTGGACAGGTAGTCGCGCGGCGCGAGCAGCAGCCACACCGGCAGCACCGACGCGGCCAGACCGTAGATGACGATGCACCAGGTCAATGTGACCGGTGACATGCCGAACCATGCTGCGCCCCAAGAGCTCCCGGCCACCCATTCGCCAGATGCGACGGCAAGCAACAGCAGCACGACACCGATGAGGGAGACTTCGGAGACCCGGCCGGGCCGCAGATACCGCAGATAAAAGCCCATGAACACGGCGATGGGGATCGTCATCGCGATGGAAAAAACACCCCACGGACTCTGCGCAAGGGCCTGCACCACCACCAGCGCCAAGACGGCCAGCAGGATCACCATGATCAGCAGAACGCCGACGATCGCGGCGGCGCCGCCGACGGCGCCCAACTCTTCGCGCGCCATCTGACCCAGCGAACGGCCGCGGCGTCGGGTCGAGATCGTCAGCACCAGGAAGTCCTGCACGCATCCGGCGAATACCGCGCCGATGATGATCCAGATTGTGCCGGGCAGATAGCCCATCTGCATGGCGAGCACAGGGCCGACCAGTGGGCCCGCGCCGGCGATCGCGGCGAAATGATGTCCGTACAGAACACGGCGGTCCATAGGGACGTAGTCGGTGCCGTTCTCGAAAATCTCTGCGGGAGTGGCGTTGTCGTCGCGCGGCTGGACGATCTTCATTTCGACCAACCGTGCGTAGAAGCGGAAGGCCACAACGTAGGTGCAGATCGCGGCGATCACGAACCACACGGCGTTGACGGTCTCCCCGCGTAAGAACGCGATGACGGCCCACGCCACCGCACCGACCAGTGCGATGGCGCCGAAGATGAGCTTGTGTCTGGTGGTGATGGGCGATCTGTCGATGATCGCCACCGGGGGCAGATCCTTGTCGGTGCGGACGTATGTGATGTGGCCGTCCTGCTCTTCGATGCGGTCCGACGGTGCGGAGGTGGGTGAAGCCACAATGCCCCCTGGATGACGACGATGTATCCCGCGGGTGATCTTGCCGAACGAGTACCCGGATCTGAAGGGGATATGCGAATTGCCCCTATTCGCGCTCGTAGAACGCCCGGACGGTGTCTACGGTGTCGGCCTCCGCGGGGCTCTTGTCGTCCCGGTAGCGCACCACTCGCGCGAACCGCAGCGCCATTCCACCGGGGTAGCGGGACGATGTCTGCACGCCGTCGAAGGCGATCTCGACCACCTGCTCTGGCCGCAGCTTCACCACCCAGCCGTCCGTCGGGCCGTCCGCCAGCTCGGTGAAGCGAGTGGTTTGCCACTCCAGCATCGCGTCGGTCATGCCCTTGAACGTCTTGCCGAGCATGACGAACCCGCCCGTTGCCGGGTCGCGGGCACCCAGATGGATGTTCGACAGCTTGCCTGTGCGCCTGCCTGAGCCCCACTCGACGGCGAGCACAACGAGGTCGAGGGTGTGCACCGGCTTCACCTTCAGCCAGCCGGCGCCGCGCCTGCCCGCTTCGTAGGGTGCGGCAGGCGATTTCGCCATCACGCCTTCGTGTCCGGCCGCCAGCGTGGCGTCGAGGAATCGCTGGGCCGCGTCGATGTCGGAGGCGGTCAGCCGGTCGACGCGCTGGAGCGACGGCACGATCGCGTCCAGCGCCGAGAGCCGGTCGCGGGTGGGCTCGTCGATCAGATCGACGCCGTCGAGGTGCAGGATGTCGAAGAAGAACACCGACAGTGGCTGCGCGGCGCGGGCGGCGGCGACGTCGACGCTGCGGTCCTTGGAGCCGCGGCCGCCGCCCCGGCCGAACCGCGACGCGGTGACCTGGAACCGGTGCGGACGCCCGTCGTCGCGCAGCGCGATCGCCTCGCCGTCGGCGATCAGGTCGGTCACCGGCAGCGCGAGGGTGGCGTCGACGACCTCCGGGAGCCGAGCGGTGACATCGTCGAGGCTGCGGGTGTAGATGGAGACGTCGTCGCCCGCGCGGTGGATCTGGACGCGGGCGCCGTCGAGCTTGGCCTCGAAAATGCCCTCGCCGCCGAGTCGTTCGAGCGCGTCGGCGACACCGGTCGCGGTCTGGGCCAGCATCGGCCCGACCGGTTGCCCGACCCGAAGGGTGAACTCCGACAGCGCGGACTGTCCGCCGGACAGCGCCGCCGCGGCCACCGCGGGCAGATCTCCGCCGAGCATCGCCGCGCGGCGGACGGCCGCGGCGGGAAGCCCGGTGGCCTTGGCGACGGCGTCGGCCATCACCCCGGCGAGAGCGCCCTGCCGCAATTCGCCGCCGAGTAGACGGCGCAGAAACGTCTGTTCGTGGTCCGTCGCCGCGGCAAACAGATCCGCGACGAGTCCCGCGCGGTGCGCCTGAGAGCCCTTGCCCGCGACCTCGCCGATCTCGGTGAACGCGGCGTCGACGGCGGGCACCGTCAGCGTCGGCTCCTGCGCCGGCGCGGGCAGCGACCGCAACGCGGCCCACCCAACGCCGATCTGGCGCTGCGGCAGCTCGCCGGAAAGCCAGGACACGACGACGGCGACCAGCCTCGCGTCACCGCCCTCGCCCGCTCGTGCGAGCAGGTCGGCGATGCGGGCGATCTTGGCGAGCCGCGCGGATGACGCGCCGACGTCCGCCGATGCGGTGGCGATATCACTCAGCAGCACACTCCCACCCTGGCACGACGGTCAGACATCCCCAGCAGGTCGGTCGCGACAGCCGATTCCGCGACGGGGAGGCTTGGCTAAGTTGCGCGAGCGAACGCGCCGCCATTTGCCAGACGGAACACGGCTCCGGTTCTGCGGCAAGAGTTTCCGCGACAATTGCACTGACTTTGCCGCCGGGTGGTTCTCTGAAAATGTGACACGGCGACCACGCCGGCCACTGGCACCAGGAGGTCTGTGAACCTGCGTGCTGGCCACGTGGGTGTCGGTGATCAACTTCTGGGCCCGGAACATGATCGGCCCGCTCTCACCACTATGCACACGATCTGTCATTGAGCAGTCCGACCGAACGACGCTGAGATCGAGCAATACTAGGGAGGAATCATGACCACGACCTCTTGATCGGATTGAGATATGTCCGCAGAAGGTGAGCCTCTGACCATTTTGTCCGAGGACGAAAGCTGGCATCTGCTGGCCAGCATGGCGCTGGGCCGCCTGGTGACCTGCCTGGCGGGCCAGCCGGAGATCTTTCCCGTCAACTATGTCGTGCAACGAAAGACGGTGCTTTTTCGCACCGCAGAAGGCACCAAACTGCACAGTGCCGTGATCAACAACCGGGTGGCGTTCGAAGCCGACGAGCACGGCTTGTCGGAAGGCTGGAGCGTGATCGTCAAGGGCAGGGCGCAGGTGTTGACTACCAGCGCCGAAGTACAAGAAGCCGAACGTGGCCAGCTGTTGTCTTGGACGTCGATGGTGAAGCGCAGCTATGTTCGGGTGTTCCCCGCAGAGATCAGCGGCCGACGTTTCCGGTTCGGATCCGAACCTGACCACGACCGACCGGTCGTCTGACGACGGCGCGCTCTCCGGCCCTGAATCTTCGGGACCTATGGCCCTTCCGCGGACACGCGTCGGGGGCCGACAGTTGAGTTGTGGAGCAGATGACAGCGCTAGATGCAGGCTTCCTCAAGGCCGAGGATTCCGACCGTCATGTCAGCCTCGCAATCGGCGCGATATCCGTCCTTGCCGGACCGATGCCCGACTTCGACTCGCTCGCGGCCGTGCTGGCCGAACGCACACTGTCGGTGCCGCGGTTCAGGCAAGTCCTACGCACTCAGCCGCTCGATTTCGGCGCTCCTCGATGGGTCGATGACACCAACCTCGACCTCTCCCATCACGTGCGGCTTGCGGCACTTCCGCATCCGGGTGACGACGCGGCGTTGTTCCGATGGGTTGCCGAGATCATGGAGCGGCGCCTCGACCGCGACCGGCCATTGTGGGAATGCTGGGTCGTCGACGGCCTCCAGCACAACCGGTGGGCGATCCTGATGAAGGTCCACCACTGCATCGCCGACGGAATCGCGGCGACGCACATGCTCACCCGGCTCTGCGACAACGGTGGGGGCGTTACGTTTGCGACCGAGATCCGAGCCGCCCGCGAGCCGGCGCGCGGCGCATTGCAAATCCCGGCGCTCACGCTCAATCCCATGAATTGGGTCGCTGGAGCGTGGCGCACGTCGATCGGCGTGACAACCGTCGCTGCACAGGCCCTACAGGGGGCGGCGGAGATCGCCGGCGCCCTGCTGCGTCCCACGGCGGAGTCGTCGTTGACCGGTCCGGTCACCACCATGCGGCGCTACGCAACGGTGGAAGCGTCACTCGAAGATGTGATGCGCGTGTGTGATCGGTTCGAGGTGACCGTCAATGACGTTGCGTTGGCGGCGATCACCGATAGCTTCCGCGCAATGCTGATACGTCGTGGTGAACGGCCCCAGCCACATTCCCTGCGCACACTTGTGCCGGTGTCGGTGCGGTCCAACGATGCCGCCGAGAAGAGCGACAATCGTGTTTCAGTCATGCTCCCGTATCTGCCCGTCGAGAAGGCAGACCCCGTCAAGCAGTTGAGAACTGTGCACGCGCGAATGACAAAGGCGAAGGCGGGTGGGCAGCGCCGGGCCGGAAACATCTTCGTGTCGGCCGCGAATGCGATCCCATTCCCATTCACCGCTTGGACGGTTCGGGCGTTGACCCGCCTGCGTCAGCGCGGGGTCGTCACCCTGGCGACGAATGTGCCAGGTCCGCGCAAGCGCTTGCGCGTCATGGGGCGAGAAGTAGTCAGGCTCTTGCCGATTCCGCCTCTTGCGCTGCAACTGCGGACTGGCATCGCGGTCATGAGTTATGCCGACCACTTCGTCTTCGGCATCATCGGCGACTACGACGCCGCGCCCGACGTCGACGAACTCGCAAACGGTATCGAGCGGGCGGTCGAGCGCTTGACATCCATCAGCGCGGGCCACTGGCGCTCCACCCCGATGGGGACTCTCGCCCTGGTACAAGGAGGTTGATCACAATGTCGAAGCGGCAAGCACTCGAAGTCCTCAATCGCAGACAGTGTCTGGATCTATTGCAGGCGGTGCGGGTGGGTCGCCTGGTTTTCACCGAGGACGCCCTGCCCGCAGTGCAGCCCGTGAACTTTCGGCTGTGGCGTGACGACGTGGTGATCCGGGTCGCCGGCGGGGCCAAGCTGGCCGCCGCGACAGACAATCTCGTCGTCGCCTTCGAGGCTGATGAGCTGGATTCAGACCTTCAGACAGGGTGGAGTGTGACGGTCGTCGGGCACGCGCAGCGGATCACCGACGTGGACGAGTTGGTTGAACTGGCGGGAACATTCCTGCGGCCCTGGGTGGACGGCCGGCGGGATCATTTCGTGCGGATCCGGACCGAGAAGATGACAGGGCGCCGCTTCCGTGAACCCGGCCTACCCGAATATCTGGGTACGGCGGCACAGCCGTCCGAACATGGACATCCGAGCGCGGACGCCGAGGGGATCACTGCAGAAGTCCTCGGAGATCCACTGGGCCCTAAACACTTGTGAAACGGCACACCGGTGGCATGTTGGATGCTGGTGGGTCGATTGCCGACCTGCACCCTGCGGCTTCGATTGGGAGAGCGTTGCGATGGTGAGGGTCTTCCTGGTGGATGACCACGAGGTCGTCCGGCGTGGCCTTGTCGATCTGCTCGGGTCGGACCGAGAGCTCGAGGTCGTCGGTGAAGCCGGATCCGTCGGCGAGGCAATGGTCAAGATTCCGGCTCTCCGGCCCGAGGTCGCCGTGTTGGATGTTCGGCTTCCTGACGGCAACGGGATCGAGTTGTGCCGCGAGCTGCTGTCCGATCTGCCGGAGCTGCGCTGCCTGATGTTGACGTCCTATACCTCTGACGAGGCAATGCTCGACGCAATCCTGGCCGGCGCAAGTGGATTCGTCGTCAAAGACATCAAGGGAATGGAGCTTGCGAAGGCGATCAAAGACGTGGGTGCGGGGAAATCGCTCCTTGACAATCGGGCGGCGGCGGCGCTGATGGCCAAGCTGCGCGGAGCGTCCGAGCGCAAAGATCCACTTTCCGGTCTGACCGACCAGGAGCGGACATTGCTCGGGTTGCTGGGTGAGGGGCTGACCAACAAGCAGATCGCGGCGCGCATGTTCCTCGCGGAGAAGACAGTGAAAAACTATGTCTCTCGGCTGCTGGCAAAGCTCGGTATGGAACGCCGTACGCAAGCCGCGGTCTTCGCCTCCAAAATGGATCAACAAAACCGCCCGGTCGACTAGTTGTGCGGAATCCTCGCCCACCGCGTACCCCAATGCCACGATGATGCCGTGACCGACGGATCGACTCGAGGTCAGGAAAGCAGCGCCCGTCCGCTGCGCCACACGCTGTCTCACCTGCGCCTGGGCGAATTGCTCACCGAGGTCCAAGACCGGGTCGGGCAGATAATGGAGGGCCGGGACCGGCTCGACGGGCTCGTCGACGCCATGCTCGTCGTAACGTCCGACCTCGACCTCGATGCCACCTTGCGCACGATCGTTCATACGGCGATCGAACTCGTCGACGCGAGATTCGGGGCGTTGGGCGTGCGCGGAGAGGGTCACGAGCTGATCGAGTTCGTCTACGAAGGAATCGACCAGGAAACCCGTGAGCTGATCGGTCATCTGCCAGAGGGCCGCGGCGTACTGGGCGTACTCATCGACGAGCCCAAACCCATTCGGCTGGAAGACATTCGGCGCCACGCCGCCTCGGTGGGATTTCCCCCGAACCACCCGCCGATGCGGACTTTCCTCGGCGTGCCGGTGCGCATCCGGGATGAGGTGTTCGGCAATCTCTACCTGACTGAGAAAAACGACGGACGGCCTTTCAGCGAAGACGACGAGGTGCTTGGCGCGGCAGCCGGTATCCCGAGACAACGCGCGCCTGTACGAGCAGTCCCGGACTCGGCAGTCGTGGATCGAGGCAACCCGCGATATCGCCACCGAGATGTTGTCCGGAGCCGATCCCGCAACAGTGTTCCGGCTCGTTGCGGACGAATCGCTGAAACTGACTTGCGCAGAGTCCACGGTGGTAGCGATCCCCTCCGACGTCGATGTGGCGACCTCCGATGTCGTTGAACTCGTGGTGGCGGCGACGGCAGGCGCCATCGCCGCTGCGGACATCGAAGCGACGATCCCGCTTGGCGCGATGCTGATCGGACAGGTCTTCGAGGACGGCACCCCCCGCAGATTCGACAACGTCGATCTCGGGGTCGGTGCAGGCACCGGCCCGGCGCTCGTGTTGCCGCTTCGCGCCAGCGACACCGTCGCAGGAGTTGTGATTGCGCTCCGGCCCGGAGGTGCGTATCCATTCAGTGCCGAGCAGCTCGAGATGATGGCCGCCTTCACCGATCAGGCGGCGCTGGCCTGGCAGCTCGCCATGTCGCAGCGCCGGATGCGCGAACTCGACATCCTGACCGACCGTGACCGGATTGCGCGCGACCTGCACGACCACGTCAGTCAACGGTTGTTCGCCGTGGGGTTGGCGCTGCAGGGAACAATTCCGCGTGCGCGATCAGCGGAAGTGCAACAACGGCTTTCCGGCTGCGTGGACGATCTGCAAGAAGTCATCCAGGAGATCCGCACCGCGATCTTCGACCTGCACAGCGCCAAAGCGGGTACGACGCGGCTGCGGCAGCGGCTGGACGATGCCGTTGCCCAGTTCTCCAGCCCCGAGCTGCGCACCACGGTCCAGTTTGTCGGCCCGCTGTCGGTAGTCGATGCCGATCTGGCCGATCACGCGGAAGCGGTTGTGCGGGAAGCTGTCAGCAACGCCGTCCGGCACGCCAACGCGACTACGTTGACCGTCAATGTCAAGGTCGACGACGACCTCACCATCGAGGTCGTCGACAACGGTCGCGGCATTTCGGGCGACATCACCGGCAGTGGACTGACGAACCTGCGTCGACGTGCCGGAGACGTCGGCGGTGCGTTCGCGGTGGAGCAGACCGCCACCGGGGGCACGGCGCTGCGGTGGTCGGCGCCCCTTCAGTGACGCTCAGTAATCCAGCCAGTCAACAACATCCGACAGCGGGAAGCGCGGAGCGGCAGGCAGCGGATCGGCATTGACCGGCGCCCAGCCGATCCGCAGCAACATCTGGGGAAAACCACTGTCCCCGAATACCTCGGTCCTCCTCTCGCGTTTCGACGATCTCCAAAGGCTCGGTGACGGGGCAGCTCGCCAGCCCGAGCGCAGTAGCCGTGAGCAGCACGGCGCTCGTGGCCTCACCGGCCCGCAACCGGGCCAGCGCGGTGTTGTCCTTGGTTCCGAGCGCCAACACAACCGCAGCGTCGTCGTCGGATGTGACGTCGGGTGGCTGCGCCAGGGCGGGACCGGCGAATAGTCGCCCCGGGATCGTCGCCGTCGGATCGGACGGCGGTGTGTTGCGGGCCGGAACACCCGCACGCGACGCGTACCTTCCGCTCCACGTCGACAACTCGGCGAGATAGTCGTGATCTGTTGCGTGCTGCCAGACAGCTTGCGCCACAATGTCTTGCAACTTCGGAAGCTGCGCGAGCTGCCGCAACATCACGCCCGCGCGGGCCGCACGTGCACCCATCAGGGCGACGTCCGCATCCGGTACGGACCACGCGTTGTAAAGTCGCCGGTCCGTGCGTCGCCGCGGAATCGCTGCGGCCAACGTCACGTCCAATTCACTCTCGGGGAACGGGTGCACCTCGATCGCGGCCAAGTGTTCCGGCTCCGCCGGGTTGGGCAGCCGGTGGACCTTCGCCTGCCACCCCAGTGCCGCCAGTGCAACGAGAGCGTGGTGCAATGCTGCGCCACAGCTCAGCAGTAGATCCCGGCTGCCCGGATCTGTGGTGAGCAGATGCCTATCCGGATCGGCGTACAAGTGCAGACTGTTTTCGCCCACACGCCACCGCCAGGGTTGTGAATTGTGAATTGACGGCGCGCGGGTAGTGAGCGACAACACCGTGTGGATCGTTTCCCGGTCCGGAGAGCAAGCGTTCATGGCGCCTACTGCTCCTTCGTTTGTAGGCCTCTCTCGAGTTCCACACTCGTCGGGGCAAAGGGGCGGAGCCAGGGTCCAAAGACTTCGCTACTTGACGGCGAAGGTCACCGAGTGCCAGCCGCTGGCGCCGTCGGGAACCGGGTCGGCCCAGGCCTCGGTCTGCACCGCTCCTGTGTTGTCGGTGGCTCGCACCGTGATCGTGTGCGAGCCAGACGCTTCGGCCTGCCATTCGAAGCTCCACAGTCGCCAGGTGTCGTTCGAATAGCTTGCACCCAGCTGTGCATGCTGCCAGGTGCCCTGCTTGTTCGGGCTGTCGATGCGCACCTCGACGGCTTTCACCCCGCGGTTCTGCGCCCACGCCACGCCGCCGAACGTCACAGGACCGCGGGCGACGTCCTGGCCGTCGCGCGGCACGTCGATACGGGATTCGGTCTTGATCGGCCCGCGTGCCGACCAGCCCAGCGGCGTCCAATAGCCCTGCGCGCGATCGAAACGAGTCAGTTCCAGATCGACGACCCACTTGGTCGCCGACACATAGCCGTACAGCCCCGGCACGACGAGCCGGGCGGGGTAGCCGTGATCGGTGGGCAGCGGCTCGCCGTTCATGCCGACGGCCAGCAGCGCATCCCTGCCGTCGGTGAGCGCTTCGACGGGCGTGCCTGCCGTGAACCCGTCGATGGACATCGACAGCACCATGTCGGCGTCGGAGTGAATGCCCGCGTCGGCCAACAGGTCGCGCACCCGGTAGCCAGTCCACTTCGCATTCGAAATAAGGTTTCCGCCAACGGTATTGGACACACATGTCAACGTGACGACCTTCTCCTCGGCCTCGAACCGGTCCAGGTCCGCGAATCGGTAGGTAACCTCGCGGTCCACCATGCCGTGAATTTTCAGCTGCCAGTTTTCGCGGCTCAGCTGCGGGACGGTCAACGCGGTGTCGATCCGGTAGAAGTCGTCGTTGCTGGTGATGAACGACGGCAGCGCAACACCTTTGGGCTGCACCGTCGGCGGAATCGGGGGAGCGCCGACGTCGACTGAGGGCAACGCGAACGCGTCGCGGTCACCGGCGACCGACGTCTTCATGCGGGAGACGACCACGCCTGCGACGCCTGCGACTGCGCCCGCGGTGAGAAGCCCCAGCGTTATCAGCGAAAGCCGCCGACCCCGGTCGGGGACACCGGGTTCGTCGGATTCGCCGGGTTTTTCGGCGTCGTCGGTGAAACGTCCGGACGCCAGAAGGCGCAGCACTGCAACGCCGCAGACCGTTCCGATGACGGTGGGCACGATGTCGACGATCGTTGCGCCCGCACGCGACAACACAGCCGCACATCCAGCGATCCCGGCCAGCACGATCACGGCGCTGCCCACAGGGACGCGGCGCGTCTCCCTCGACGCGACGACCGCTGCGACGACCGCGATCACCGCGATCACCGCGATCGTCAGGAAGAGCTTGTCAGCAGTGCCGAACGCCGTGATCGCCCATTCCTTGACGGCGCCCGGCGTCAGGTCGACGACCGTCGACCCGACCGCGGTTCGGGAGTCCGACGCCGGGCCGACGAACGCGGCCGCCAGCTGGGTGACGCCGAGGGCGACCGCGGCCGCGGCGATCCCTGCCATCGCCCTGGTGCCGCTGGTCGCCATGCAGGCCAAGGTACCGATCCGGCCACCCGAAAGCCTTACCGAAAAGTGACGTCGGATAGCGTGCTTTACGAATCGAGCACTTTTTGGAAAGGGAGCCAGATGGAGATCGCGGGGAAGAAGGCCGTCATCGTCGGCGGCGCGTCCGGGTTCGGCAAAGCCACCGCGGAAGCGCTGGCCAAGCGGGGCGCCAGCGTGGCGATCCTGGACCGGCCGCAATCGAAGGGCAAGGAGGTCGCCGAGGCCATCGGCGCGACCTTCCACGAGGTGGACGTCACCGACTTCGAGGGCACAGAGAAGGCCCTGCAGGCGGCCATCGACTCGCTCGGCGGCCTGCACATCGCCGTGACCACGGCGGGCGGCGGCAAAGGGGAGCGCACAATCAGCAAGGAGGGGCCGCACAGCCTGGACTCCTTCCGCAAGGGCATCGACCTCAACCTCATCGGCACTTTCAACGTGAGCCGGCTCGCAGCCTGGCAGATGAGCAAGAACGACCCGGTCGACGACGAGGCCGAGGAGCGCGGCGTCATCATCAACACCGCGTCGATCGCCGCGTTCGAAGGCCAGATCGGGCAGGTCGCCTACACGGCGTCGAAGGCCGCCATCGCGGGCATGTGCCTGACGATGGCCCGCGACCTCGGCAGTCTCGGCATCCGGGTGCTGGCCATCGCACCGAGCCTGTTCGCGACCGGGTTGACCGAAGGCATCCCCGACGAGTTCGCCCAGGTGCTCACCAAGGACGCCGCGTTCCCAAAGCGGCTCGGCAAGCCGGAGGAGTACGCGAAGCTGGCAGTCGCCATCGTCGAGAACGCGATGCTCAACGGCCAGTGCCTGCGATTGGACGGCGGCCAGCGCTTCGCGCCCAAGTAATAGTGAATTCGGCGCGCTAACCGGCGCTACGCGCACGGTAGCGCGCCGAAATCGCATAGGGTGAGCGGGTGGCGACCGTTGCCGACCATGTCATCTCCGCCCTGTCAGTCAGCGGAGTACGCCGCGTCTACGGACTGCCTGGCGACAGCCTCAACGGTTTCACCGACGCCATCAGGCGGGCGCCCGAAATGTCTTGGGAGCACGTGCGTCACGAGGAGACCGCGGCTTTCGCGGCGGCCGCCGACGCCGCGCTCACCGCCCAGCTTGCCGTCTGCGCAGGCAGCTGCGGGCCGGGCAACCTGCATCTGATCAACGGTCTCTTCGACGCGCAGCGCAGCCGGGTGCCTGTGCTGGCCATCGCCGCCCACATCCCACGCGCCGAGATCGGCTCGGAGTACTTCCAGGAGACCCACCCGCAGGACCTGTTCCGGGAGTGCAGCATCTACCGCGAACTGGTCAGCACGCCGGAGATGACGCCGCGGCTCCTCGCGATGGCGATGCGTGCCGCCGTCGAAGAGCGCGGGGTCGCCGTCGTGGTCATCCCCGGCGAGGTGTTCCTGCAGCGCGCCGACGAATCGGGGCGGACGGCGCGGCCCATCACGGCCGCCCGGTCATTGGTGCGACCCGACGACGAGTCCATCGGGCGCGCGGCCGCAATCCTCAACGACGCCAACGCCGTAACGATCCTCGGTGGGGCGGGCGTCGAAGGGAGCCACGACGCGTTGATCGCGACGGCATCGACGCTGAACGCTCCGATCGTGCATGCGCTTCGCGGCAAGGAATTCATCGAATACGACAACCCGTTCGACGTCGGCATGACGGGTCTGCTCGGGTTCCCGTCCGGCTACAAGGCCATCAAGGAGGCCGACGCTCTGCTGATGCTGGGCACCGACTTCCCGTATCAGCAGTTCTACCCAGACAACGCGAAGGTGATCCAGGTCGACATCCGCGGCCGAAATCTCGGTCGCCGCACGCCGCTCGAGCTCGGGCTGGTCGGAACTGTGCGCGATACGCTTGCCGCGCTGCAGCCGCTGCTTCGGCAGAAGCAACAGCGCGATCATCTCGACCGGTCGCTGAACCACTACCGCAAGACCCGCAAGCGGCTGGACGAACTGGCGGTCAACGACCGCGACCGCACGCCGATCCGGCCCGAATACGTTGCCGGGCTTGTCAATCGGCTGGCCGCCGACGACGCGGTTTTCACCGTCGACGTCGGATCGCCTGTGGTGTGGGCGGCCCGCTATCTGCACATGAACGGAAGACGCAGGCTGATCGGATCGTTCAACCACGGCACCATGGCGTGCGCACTGCCGCTCGGGATCGGCGCGCAGACCGCGTTCCGTGACCGCCAGGTGGTCGCGCTTGCCGGCGACGGTGGCCTGACGATGCTCTTCGGTGAGCTGGTCACGATGACGCAGAATCGGTTGCCGGTCAAGGTGATCGTGTTCAACAACTCGTCGCTGAACTTCGTCGAGCTGGAGATGAAGGCGGCGGGCATCGTCAACTTCGGCACGGACTTGCACAATCCGAATTTCGCCGACGTCGCAAACGCGATGGGCATCTTCGGCCGCCGCGTCGAGCACCCCGCCGAACTGGAGCAGGCGGTCGCCGACGCGTTGGCGCACGACGGCCCCGCGCTCGTCGACGTCGTGACCGCCCGCCAGGAGCTGTCCATCCCTCCGGCGATCACCGTCGAACAGGCCAAAGGCTTTTCGCTGTACGCCATCCGGACCATCCTGGCCGGACGCAGCGACGAACTACTCGACCTCGTCACGACCAACGTCGCGCGACGCATTCTGGACTGACGACTCGTGCGTCAGCCGGGGTGCAGCGCGTCGCCGACGTGTTCGTCGACGCGGGTATCCAGCGAGACGTCCTTGGTCTCGTGCATCACCAGCAGTGCCACGAAGCTGAGCGCCCCGGCGATGAACAGATACAGACCCACCCATGCGACGCCGTGCGTGGAGGAGATCCACGTGGCGATGAACGGGGCGACGGCCGCGCCGAGGATGCTGGCGAAGTTGTAGGAGATCCCCGATCCCGTGTAGCGGACATTCGTCGGGAACAGCTCGGGCAGCACCGCGCTCATCGGCCCGAAAGTCAAGCCCATGATCGTCATTCCGATCGCCAGGAACGCCAGCACCGACCCCTTGGTGGCATGGGCGGGATCCAGCAGAGGGCCGAACAAACCGCCGTAGGCCATCAACACGGCGGTGATCGTCAGCAGTGTCCGGCGTCGGCCGAACCGGTCGGCGAGAACACCCGCGATGGGAATCGTCGCCGCGAAGAACAGGATCGTGATCAGCTGCAGCTGTAGGAAGTCGACGTAGCGGAAGCCGAGACCCGTTCCGGCCGGGGGCCGCTTACCCGTGCCGAAGCTCAGCGCCCACGTCGTGACGACATAGAAAATCGTGTAGGTGGCGAGCATCACGAACGTGCCGATGATGAGCTGACGCCAACTCGTCCGAAACACCTCGGCCAGAGGCGCTTTCACCCGTTCGCCGCGTTCCAGTGCACGGGTGAACACAGGCGTCTCGGTCAGCCGCAACCGGACGTACAGCCCGATCGCCACCATGATCACGCTCAGCAGGAACGGCACTCGCCAACCCCAGGTGAGGAACGGGCCATCGAGGTCGGGCGCAGCGTTGTTGTGCCCCAACCACAGCACCATGATCAGGAACATGCCGTTGGCGAGCAGAAAACCGAACGGCGCACCGAGCTGCGGCCACATCGCGGCCCATCCGCGCTTGCCGGGCTTAGCGGTCTCGGTCGCCAACAGCGCCGCACCGCTCCACTCGCCGCCGAGCGCGAGACCCTGGCTGAACCGCATCACCGCGAGCAGCGCGGGCGCCAACACACCGACCTGGTGGTAGGTGGGTAGCAGGCCGATGAGGAATGTCGCGATGCCCATCGTCAGCAGGGAGCCGATCAGCGTTGCTTTGCGGCCGACGCGATCGCCGAAGTGACCGAACAGGATCGACCCCAGCGGCCGGGCCACGAACGCCAGCCCGAACGTGGCCAGCGAAGCCAACAGCGCCGTGGTCGGATTGCCTTTGGGGAAGAACAGGTGGGGAAACACCGCGACCGCAGCCGTTGCATAAATGTAGAAGTCGTAGAACTCGATCGTGGTGCCGACCATGGATGCCACGACGATGCGTCTGCGCGGTACGCCGTCGACGAGGTCCGCCTCTGTCGTGCTCATGCCGCTCTCTTCCTGTCCGGGAGTAACCCATTGTCGCGGTCACAGACGGCGTCGGTCGGCGAAACGCGGTGATTTCTGCGGCGACTACGCGGCCGCGATGCTGCTGGCCACACAGTACGGCCTGGCGGCATTGACGTGGCCGGGCGACCTGCCCGACGAGAAGACCCCGACGCTGCGGGGCGACTGCCTGGCAGGCGGCCACACCGCGAGCGTCACATCGACAACCGCCCCGACACCAGCACCTACCACATGTCGCCGGGCGATCTCGACGAAGGCATCAAGGCGCTGTTGGTGTTCCGCGGCGAGGGAGACACCGAACGGCAGGGCGCCGCTTCGAACGCGGGCGGGCTTTCCGCGAAGGCGTGATGGACGGGGCGCAATCCTGCCTGGACTACCAGGCCTAGAGCACGGCCTGACACGATGTCCCCATGCCCGACGACGCGCAGCAGCTGCCGACACTGAGCGACGCCGACCAGGCTGCGGTGCAGCGCTGGGTACGGCGGCAGGGAATGGGGTCGACCGTCACCGACGTCGAGCCGCTGACCGGCGGTACGCAGAACATCGTCGTGCGGCTGCACATCGACGGGCGGCCCATGGTGCTGCGGCGTCCGCCGCTTCATCCGCGGGCGACCAGCGACAAGACAATGCTGCGCGAGATCGCGGCGCTGCGCACGCTGGCGGGAACGTCGGTGCCGCATCCCGGCTTCATCGCCGCGTGCGACGACATCGATGTGATCGGGGTGGTGTTCTACCTCATGGAGGAGATCGACGGTTTCAACCCCGGCAGCGACATGTCCGAGGCTTATGTGCGCGACGCCGGCATGCGTCATCAGGTCGGACTGTCCTACGCGGCAAGCCTCGCGCAGCTGGGCAACGTCGAATGGCAGGGTAAGCCGCTGGCGGAGCTCAAGCGGCCGGGATCCTTTCTGGAGCGCCAGGTTCCGCAGTTCCTGCGGCTGCTGGAAAGCTATCGGCACGACCGCTACAACCCGGAATCGCTTGCCGTCACCGACCTCGCCGAGTGGTTGCAGTCCAACCCTCCGCCCGACGGCGAACCGGGAATCATTCACGGCGATCCGCATCTGAGCAATGTCCTGCTTCGGCGGGACAAGCCGGAATTGGCGGCGTTCGTCGACTGGGAGATGTGCACCGTCGGCGACCCACTGCTCGACCTCGGCTGGATGTTGATCACCTGGCCGCTGGACACCAGCACGATCACCGCAGGGGGAGCGCTTGCTGCGCTCGGCGGATTGGCAAGCCGCAGAGAGCTGTTGGACGCCTACTGCGGTGCCGGCGGCCGTCAGACATCGCGGCTCGACTGGTATCTGGCGATGGCGTGCTTCAAGCTCGGCGTCGTCATCGAGGGTACTTGGTCGCGCTATCTGATCGGGCAGGCGAGCAGGGATGCGGGCGAGGCGCTGCATGCAAACGCCCAGAACCTGATCGACATGGGGACCCGAGTCGCCAAGGGCGACAGCCCGTTCAACCTCGGTTAGCCGTAGGCGTCGATACCGAGCTTGACCGCGAGCGCCAGGCCAGCGGCGCCGATCAACACCCGCAGCGGTCCCGCGGGGGCGTGGCGCACCACCACGGGACCCAGCCTCGACCCGATGAGACACCCGAGGCCGAGGGCGACGACGGCACCCCAGTGCACCGGCGCGACGACTGCAAAGATCAGTGCCGCAACGGTGTTCGACACGCCGAGGATGACGTTCTTGGAGGCGTTGGCGTGCGCCAGGCTGGCGTGGCCGAGATGAAGCAGAAGCGCGATCAACAGCACACCGGCCGCGGCGCCGAAATAGCCGCCGTAGATACAGATCACGAAGATCGCCGCCGCTTCGAGTAGAACGGTGCGCGGATGCCGTCGGTGGCCGGCGACCCCGGCGTCCCGATGGCCGCCGCGCGGAATGACGATCGCGACCGACGAGCACCCGAGCAGGATCGGCACGATCTTCTCGAAACCCTCCGCGGGCGTGCACAGCAGCAGCACGGCGCCGAGCACGCCGCCGAGCGCTACGGCCGGGAGAATCCGCTTGAGCCACGGCCCCTGGCCTTCGAGTTCGGGCCGTGAACCCAGGACCGAGCCGATGCCGTTGAAAACAAGCGCAACGGTGTTGGTCACGTTGGCGGTCACCGGGGGCAGGCCGACTATCAGCAGGGCGGGGTAGGTGGCGACCGATGCCAGTCCGGCGATGCTGCCCGTCAGCCCTCCTGCGACGCCGGCCGCGGCGAGGAAGGCGGCGTCCGACCAAGTCATCGCCGCTCATGCTGCCTTGCGGCTCCCCCTCCGTGCGCACGAGGGTGTCGACCTGGCCGAACCCCTCTTTCCCGCGGGCGCGCGTGTCTGCGCACGACACGCCGGTGTCACACCGAATTCCGCGCACCCTCGCCAGGCGCGACTGTGCGTGAACTCCGCAACCCTGCGGCGTGTTGCGCAGCAGACACGCACACTCGCCGGGGGAGTGGACCGGTGGAGAATAGCTCTGAAACAGAGGTATTCTCGGAAGGTGGAGACAGCTACGGATGTCACGAGCGAGTTGTTCGAGGTGGTCGGGCGGTTTCGGCGACAACTGCGACGCTCGACCGGGCGAGGGTTCGACGCGGCGGGGCTCACGCAGTCGCAGGCCGAACTGCTTCGGCTGGTCGGCAGGCAACCGGGAATCTCGGTGCGGGAGGCGGCGGCCGAGCTCGGTCTGGTGCCCAATACCGCGTCGACGCTGGTATCCAAGCTCGCGGCCGAGGGGCTGCTGATCCGCTCGGTCGACGCCGATGACCGAAGGGTCGGCCGGCTGCGACTGACCGGGCCCGCGCAACGCATCGCCGACGAGTCGCGCGCCGCGCGCCGGGCGACACTGGCCGCGGTCGTCGACGAACTCGATGCCCAGCAGGTCGAGCATTTGGCCCGCGGGTTGCGGGTACTCGCCGAGATGACGCGAAGACTGCAAGAGGGGAACGAACGTGACCGGACCTGATGTGCTCGCGATCGACTGCCGCCACCTTGTTCACCGCTACGGCCAGTTCACGGCCGTCGACGATTTCAGTCTGCAGGTGCGCACCGGCGAAACGGTGGGCCTGCTCGGGCCCAACGGGGCGGGTAAGACCACCGTCGTGCGGGTGCTGACCACGCTGACGCCCGTCCAGCGCGGGGAAGTCGAGATATTCGAGCTGGACTCACGCAGGCATACGATGGATATCCGGCACAACATCGGCTATGTGCCGCAGCAGCTTTCGATCGAGTCCGCGTTGACGGGAAGGCAGAATGTCGAGTTGTTCGCACGGCTCTACGACGTGCCGCGCTCCGAACGCAGGCGCCGGGTCGGCGACGCCCTCGATGCCATGCACCTCGCCGATGTCGCCGACGAGCCCGCAGGCACCTACTCCGGCGGCATGGTGCGGCGGCTGGAACTGGCTCAGGCGCTGGTGAACCGGCCGTCGCTGCTGATACTCGACGAGCCGACGGTGGGCCTGGATCCCATTGCCCGCGACAGTGTTTGGGCCCAGGTGCAGCGCATGCAGGAGGACTTCGGCATGACGGCGTTGCTGACCACCCACTACATGCAGGAGGCCGATGCGCTCTGTGATCGCGTCGCGCTCATGCACCACGGGCGGTTGCAGGCGGTGGGCTCACCGGCGGAGCTGAAGCAGAAGGTGTCCCCCGAAGCGACGCTGGAGGACGTGTTCCGCCATTACGCGGGCACGGAGTTGGGCGAAGACAGTTCGCGAACCGGCTTCCGGACCATCCGCTCGACGAGAAGGACGGCGCGCCGTGTCAGTTGAGTCCCCCAGTGAATTACGCCTCATTCGTGCGCCGCGTGGCTGGCGCCGGGTCCGCGGGCTTGTTGTCCGGATCGGCGCTTTCGCGCTCGTCGAACTGCAGAAGCTGCGGCACGACCGCACCGAGCTGTTCACCCGGATGGTGCAGCCCGCGCTGTGGCTGCTGATCTTCGGCCAGACGTTCAGCAGGCTGCATGTCATCGACACCGGGGGTGTGCCGTAT
>JBKPSU010000002.1:0-1734 GCA_046735135.1 Actinomycetota bacterium | reverse complement strand
CGCGCCTACACCAGCTTGGTGACGATGGCCGCGATGCGGCGGGCCCTGGTTTCGGCGGCTCGTGCGCTCAACACCCCGTCGACGTGGCCTTTCCTGTTGCTGTACGACAACTTCTCCCACGCGGCGGCGGCCGCGGGCGAGACGTCCAGCGCCGCCTGGAGATCGTCGGGCACCTCGACGACCCGCGGCGCGGTGTCGAGAGTCAGCTCGACGTCGATCGCGTCGCCTCCGCTGATGCCCGATTCCTCCCGTCTGGCCGCACTGAACGGAAGCAGAAACCGCCCCCCCATCGACGCGACCGTGGTACGGTACTCGAAGCCGTTCACGGTCACCACAACGGCCGCGCGCTTACCCCCACCCAACGCCTCCACCATCTCAGCGGGGACCTCGATACCGGTGTTGTTGCCATCCTGGAACATCGTCGTCGAAAACCTCACAGCTATGGCATAGCACAGAACCAATGAAAGTTGCTCGGCCCCTGCATATTTGATTGGGCCTATTGGGAGTCGGTGCCCGGGCGCATACTCGGGACATGGCCAAGCACAAACTGTTTTGCGTACCAGGCACATGGGAAGCGGTGGCCGCAGCGAACGGCGATCCCGGCGGAATCACACCCGGCGCCGAGATCGGCATGCTGCGGGGCGTCACCGACTTCCTCAACCGCAACGTATTCGACATCGTCTACGTCAACTACCCGGCCAGCTTCGGTCCGATTCCCGGCGGCGGCGAAGACCTGCTGGCCGCGCTCGGCAACCCGTCCTACCTGAAGTCCCGCGACATGGGCGTCGCGGAGGTGAAGCGGCTGATCGGCGAGCACCAGGGCTCGTTCGGCCTCCTCGGCTACAGCCAGGGCGGCGCGGTGGTATCACTCGTCGGACGTGAACTGGTGTCCGGATCGCTGACCGCACGGCAACGCGACTGCCGGTGGCTGCACGCGATCGCATCCCCGCACCGCGGCCGCGGCCGCACCTTCCACCTTGGCAACCAATTGGCCTACGAAGGCATCTCGGGCGACAACATCGTCAACTCCGGCGCCATCGACTGGTTCGACTACTGCCTGCCGGGCGACATCTACGGCAACGCCGACATCCGCGGCACCTACCTCAAGCAGGGCTACGACCTGGTCACCCCGCTGTCGCTGATGGACCCGTTCACGATGATCGCCCAGATCGCGGGCAACCTCGCGGGCTGGCTGCAGTCCGGTGAGCTGGGGCCGCTGTCGATCTTCCGGGCCGTGAAGACGGCATTCGACCTCGGCGTGTTCCTGCGCGACTTCCCGCACGACAAGTACGGGGTGTGGGAGATCATCCCCGGCTGGACGGCGTTACGGCACTCCGCGAACCATCTGAACTTCTGGGGACCGCAGCTGCCCACGACGGTCGACGTCTGAGGGCCCGGCATGAGAATCGGATTCATCGGCCTCGGCAACATGGGGTCAGCGATGGCCTCGAACTTGATCAAGGCCGGCCACGAGGTCACCGTCTACAACCGGTCCCGCGGCAAGGCCGACGCGCTGGCCGCCGAAGGCGCGCGATCCGCCGCATCGGTCGCCGACGCATGCCAGGGCGACGCCGTCTTCACGATGCTCGCGAATGACGAAGCGGTCGAGGGGATTGTCTTCGGCGACGGCGGAATCGTGTCCTCGCTCGCGTCGGGCGCCACTCACGTCTCGTCGTCGACCATCAGCGTCGCGCTCGCCGAGCGGTTGACAGAGACCCACGCCGCGGCCGGTCA
>JBKPSU010000001.1:0-8800 GCA_046735135.1 Actinomycetota bacterium | reverse complement strand
CACAGCGATGCCGCCGATGTCCTCGCCGCGGATCTCGCACTCGCCGGTGTGCAACCCGGCGCGCACCTCGATGCCGAGCGCCTGCACCGCGTCGCGAATTCCCATGGCGCAGCGGATCGCTCGCTGGGGGCCGTCGAACATCGCGAGGAAACCGTCGCCCGAGCTGTTCACCTCACGACCCCGAAACCGCGTGAGCTGCGCCCGGACGACGGCGTCGTGCGCATCAAGCAACGCATGCCAGTGACGGTCACCCATCTCGGCGGCCCGACGCGTCGAGCCCACGATGTCGGTGAACAGCACCGTGGCAAGCACCCGATCATCGGCCACTTCGGTCCCTTGGCCGGTCAGGAACTCGGCGATCTCCTGAAAGGATGCGCGCCAGTCTGGGTCGACGAAGTGGTACATGTTGCGCCCCGGCAGTTCGACGTACTTCGCGCCCGATATGTGATCAGCGACGTCCTTGCCCCACTGAGGCGGGATGATGACGTCGTCGGTGTGATGGAGGACGAGGGTTGGTACGTGGACTGGTGTGATGGAGGACGAGGGTTGGTACGTGGACTGTCGGAAGTACTGGCCGCACGTCCATTTCGGCGATGAGAGGCATTACGAGGGCGAAGGTTGCTGGGCTCGCCGCCAGGCGTTCGTGTCGTGCCCACGCTGCCCGGATCTCTTCGTTCCAAGGCATGTCCGGGTTGATCAGATGCTCGTATTCCCCCGTTCCCCACATAGCCGTGTAGGCGGCGATGATTTCCTCGGGGTCCGCTCCTCCTTCGATCTGTTCAGCCATCGGATCCGGGTAGCCCTCGAGCACGACCAGTGCGGTTGTGCGGGACGGATGTGTTGCCGCAAACAGCACCGCCGCCGGTAATCCGCCTATGCTTGCGAGCAGGACCGCTTTTGACTCCCGAGGTCATCCAATACGGCGATGATGCTGTCGGCCCATTGCTCCAAGGTTGGCGGCGCGCCCGATATTAATGGATCGGACGCTCCTGTGCCCGGCTGGTCGCAGAAGATGAGCCGACCGAGCGATGTCATCGCCCCGACCCAACCTTGGAGGGACGGCAGCTCCGGAAAGACTTCACAATTTGTGGCGGGAAAGACGACCACGATGTCGCGAGGACCTTCACGCGACGCGCGATAAGCGATGCGCAAGTCCCCGTTCAGCGCGTACCGCGTCTCTGAGAACACCGCAGAAGTCTAAGGTGCGCGACGCGTGTCGAGACACGTTTATGCAGCTAAGAGCGTTCCTCTGGAATGTACTTCAACAATTCGATGCCCGCCCGACGGCACGCGGCTACCGTCTTACTGGCCCTGCTTCGCAGCCGCGGCTTTCTCGGCCTTCTCCTGGAATGCCCGGCCCTCCGGGCTGCCCAGGGAGGCACCCGGCGTAGTGGCCGACGCCACTCCCCGGTCGCAGTTGAGGGAGAGCAAGACGACGCTGTCAACGTGCTGGAAGGCACCGTTGGAAACTTCCATGAACGGGGCGTTCGTGGCACTGGTGACCAGGCAGTCGCCCATCGAGGACTGCCGGTCGCCCACGGTCACCGTTATTTTGGCCGTGCCGCCGCCGCCTTCGATCTTGGAAACCGCGTCGCTGTACGTCATTCCCACCACGTCCGGTGGCGCGGACGTATTCGCGGACGCGATGCCTGCGCCCAACAGTCCCAAAACGACGGCTGCCGCTCCAGCGGCGCCGGCGGTACTGGCCGAGATGATGATCTCTTTCACATCCCCCACCTATGCGGTATCGGGCGTGTAGCACGCCTCTTTCCCTCTGTCGGAGAGCGAGAAGCTAACACTTGAGCTTGTGGTTGGGAAGGGCCGGAAGCAATGAATGTGCCATGAATGAACTTGCCGTGACCAGCGGGGAGTACCGCCGACGCAACAAACCCCCACCAATCTAGCTAGGCAAGAGCGTCCAACCACACAGGATTGGACAGTGCAAGCATCGAGGGGAAGCGCGACCGGCGACGTACCTCGACCCGAGCGAATCGGGCGGCGCCGCGGGGTGCGGTACATGCCAGGCTTCCCGCTCCGTCAGCGTCGGTCTTGGCGCGCCCGACGCAGCCCGTGTCGGTGATCAGCGAGATCGTCGTGTCGTGAGCGCCACGTACCTCGGCCGTCACCGCGACCGTATCGCGATCGCGGGATGCGTTGAAAGCCAACGTGACACCGCTCGACTCGGCCACATAGCATCGGCCGTGCCGGAGTCCGTCGATCAGACCGGCCGTCGATGGTTCCTCGGCGTACACAACCGTCTGCGGTCGGCCGACCGGTTGCTCGGACACATGTGAGTCGCTTCCGCCGACAGCGACGATCCTACGGCCCTGCCGCAGCAACTGATGCCAGATGCGAAGCGAGAGTTCGTCATCGACATTCCACAGGCCGTTCCAGACCTCCATCGCATCGACGTCGTGGTAGCCGAACTCCCATGCACAACCCGGCAGCGGCACCGACGGGTGCGCGGCGACCACCCGTCCCCCGTCGGCGCGAACCCGGGCGGCGTAGTCGACCCAACCGTCGGGCGGCAGGCCGACCGTCAGCCAATGGCCGTGCCGGGTGGTCACTTCCTCGCCCGCAATGACTTCCAGCTCCGTGCTCGTCGACGAGCCCCATGCGCGGTTGGCCGAGCTGGTGTTGTGGTCGGTGGAAACGATAAAATCCAAGCCCGTCGACTTCGCCGCCTCAGCCATCTCCTCGATCCGGCGCCTGCCGTCGGAATGAACTGTGTGCGTGTGCAAGTCGCCGCGATACCAACCGGCTTGCCAGCCGCGCTGAGCGCTGGCACGCACCGTTGGTACATACCGCAACGATGGCTGCACTCCCTCGGTGAGAACGACATTCGCCTGCCAGTCCATGCCGAGAGGGTTGATCACAACCGGCCCGAGCGCCATTGCCCATCGCCCCTGTTCGATGGGCCTGCAAGGTAGCCGGGCGTCGCGTTGACGGCCGACATCATGAAGCCCGCCCGCGCACCGCCCGACCAACCACGAAACCCGCGGAGTTGCCAGCGCGTGGCCCGCAGGCCCGAAGATGCCGAGGTCCAGCACGTTGCGGCCGATTCCGAGCAGCGAGAACTGATCGTGCGACGTGCTGACGTCGATCCGGTTGATGCCCGCCGGTACGCGAACGGCACGTAGGCCCACTGGTCGATGCCGAACTTGAATCGACCCGAAAACGAGAGGGCGACTCCGGTGTCCGTCCTCGAGGCGGTCATCGGTGGTCTCCTCCCCTCGCGGCCATGATCGGGCGCGCATGTCTAAGGAACGGTTACAACGACGCGAACAACGGTGGGACGGTTGACGTCTAGTCGCTAATCGACGGCGATGTGATTGGCGAATCGCCGTACGGTCCGCCCAAAATTGGAGCCGTGGCCATGTTCAGTCGGTACGTG
Organism: Actinomycetota bacterium; assembly: GCA_046735135.1. GTDB lineage: Bacteria > Actinomycetota > Actinomycetes > Mycobacteriales > Mycobacteriaceae > Mycobacterium. The sequence goes on along the minus strand of JBKPSU010000001.1, from coordinate 5,406 downwards.
GCCCTCGGCGACTCGTTCACCGAGGGTGTCGGCGACCCACATCCCACAAGTCCCGGCGGCCTGCGCGGATGGGCGGACCACGTCGCCGCCGCACTGGCACAGACCAATCCCGAGATGCGCTACGCGAACCTGGCCGTTCGCGGCAGACGGATGGACGAGATCCTGCATGAGCAGGTTCAACCGGCGATCATGATGGAGCCGGACCTCGTCACCGTCTACGCAGGCATGAACAACCTGCTGCTTTTGCGCAACGATGTCGACGGAATGATGGCCAGATATGCCGAGGGTCTCAAGATGTTGCAGCAGACCGGAGCGGTCGTGCTGGCGTTCACCGCGGCGGACCTGGGCACGGTGCCTCTGTTCCGCAAGCTGCGCGGCCGGGCGGCTGTCTACAACGAGTTGTTGCGCGGCATCGCCGATGACCTGGACCTTCAACTCGTCGACTTCTGGCGGTTCGCCGAGTTCCGCGACTCGCGCCTGTGGGACGGCGACCGAATACATCTATCGCCGCTCGGCCATGAGCGCTTTGCCACCAAAGTTCTTGACAAACTGTGCGTTTCACATGAACTCACTACCCGATCGGCGGCGCTTCTGTCGTCGGCCCCGCCGGTGCGGGACCTGCGCGCCAACCTTAGATGGACCGCTGCGTTCGCGGCGCCCTACGTCGCCAAGAGAATGCGGCTGGCCAAGCCCGGTGCGGGCATTGAGCCAAAGCTGACGACCCTCACCAAGGTTCTCTGAATGGCCGCAACGAACGGCTCTCCCCGCGTCAGCGGTCTGCATCTCCAGTTCGGTGCCGACGCCTCGACCGAAGTGGTGGTGTCCTGGCACACCCCCGCACCGGTATCTCACCCGCGGATCGTTTACGGCACACCCGACGACGGACTTGGTCAGGCGACGGCGGCGGAGACGGTCACCTACCGCGACGCCGCGTCCGGCCACCCGGTCTTCGCGCACCACGCGACGATCACCGGGCTGTGCGCTGACACCCAATACGTCTACGCCGCCATGCACGACGGCGCCGATCCCGAGCTGGGAACGGTCCGAACGGCGCCGCGCGGCCGGGCAGCCCTGCGGTTCACCAGCTTCGGTGACCAGTCCACTCCGACGTTGGACGCCTCGGTCGCCCGCGCGTTCGGCCGCGACAACCGCGGGTCGCCTGCGGCCGGTGACATCACCGGTGCCGTGGAACACGCCGCGCCAATGTTCAACCTCGTCAACGGTGACCTCTGCTACGCCAACCTGGCGCGCGACCGGGTCGCAACGTGGTCGGCATGGTTCGAGAACAACACCAGATCGGCGCGGTACCGGCCGTGGATGCCCGCAGCGGGAAACCACGAGAACGAACTGGGCAACGGGCCCTTCGGCTACCGGGCGTACCAGACCTACTTCGCGTTGCCCGACTCCGGCGCCGACCCCGAGCTGCGTGGCATGTGGTACGCGTTCACCGCCGGGTCGGTTCGGGTGATCAGCCTGAGCAACGACGACATCTGCTTTCAGGACGGCGGCAACTCATACGTGCGCGGCTACTCGGGCGGCAGCCAGAAGCGTTGGCTGGAAGGCGAACTCGCCCGCACGCGTGCCGACAGCCAGATCGACTGGATCGTGGTGTGCATGCACCAGACCGCGGTGTCGACCGGCAATCGAACCAATGGTGCCGACCTCGCCATCCGCCAGAACTGGGTACCGCTGTTCGATCGCTACCACGTGGATCTCGTGGTGTGTGGTCATGAACATCACTACGAGCGCTCACACCCGATTCGTGGAGTGCTGCCCACCGACACACTCACTCCCGCGCCTGTGGACACTCGCACGGACGTCATCGACACCAGCAAGGGGACTGTTCACCTGGTCGTCGGCGGCGGTGGCACCTCCATCCCGTCAAACGGCATGTTCTTCCAGGAGGCCCGCTGCCGCGTGTTGACCGGCGTCGGCGAGTTCGACGCCGCGATCAACCACAAGTCGCCCCGATACGTCGAGGAGCAGGCGCCGTGGTCGGTGTTCCGCGACATGGAAAACCCTTGCGGCTTCGTGGCATTCGATGTCGATCCCGGTGTGCCGGGTGGGCTCACATCGATAACGGCGACGTACTACGCGGTCAATGGGGTGTTCGGTGCGGCCATCCCGGTGGACAAGTTCACCCTGACCAGACCCCGGCGCGATACACCGGTTTAACTTCTGCGCTGCCGCGCGATTTCGGCCAGCACCACACCGGCGGCCACCGAGGCGTTCAGCGACTCCGTCGGGCCTGCCATCGGAATCGACACCACCACGTCGCAGTTCTCGCGCACCAGTCGCGACAGGCCCTTGCCCTCCGAACCGACCACCAGGACCATCGCGTCGGTGCCGTCGAGTTCGTCGAGCGTGATGTCGCTGTCGGCGTCGAGACCGACGACCTGCAGACCCGAATCATGCCAATTCTTCAGCGTCCGATTGAGATTCGTCGCCCGCGCCACCGGCAACCTGGCCGCCGCACCGGCACTCGTGCGCCACGCGACCGCGGTTACCGAAGCCGATCGACGCTGCGGGATCAACACCCCGTGTCCACCGAGACCGGACACCGAACGTACGATCGCGCCGAGGTTGCGCGGGTCGGAGATGTTGTCCAGCGCCACCAGCAGCGCGGGTGCACTGTCGTTCAACGCGGTGGCGAGCAGGTCGTCGGGGTGGGCGTACTCGTAGGGGGGCACCTGAAGCGCAATGCCCTGATGCATCCCGTTGGCGCTGAGCCGGTCCAGGTCGCCGCGCGGTACCTCGAGGATGGCGATGCCTACATCGGCTGCGCGCCTTACTGATTCGGTGAGCCGCTCGTCGGCCTCGGCACCGAGCACCACGTACAACGCGGTCGCCGGCACGCCCGCGCGCAGGCATTCGAGCACGGGATTACGGCCGAGCACCACCTCGGTGTCATCGGTGCGCTTCGGACGCCGCTGCTGCGACTTGGCCGCGCGCTTGGCGGCCGGGTGGTTGGGCCGCATGTACGCGGGCGGGGTGGCCCCGCGGCCCTCCAGCCCGCGACGGCGCACGCCGCCCGACCCGACCTTCGGGCCCTTTTTGGTGCCGGGTTTGCGAATCGCGCCCCGACGTTGCGAGTTGCCAGCCATCTAGTCGGAGTACCCATCCAGCAGCGTCCACTGCGGCCCGTCGGCGGTATCGGTGACCTCGATGCCCGCCTTCTTCAACCGGTCCCGGATCGCGTCGGCCTCGGCCCAGTCTCTGCGCTCGCGGGCCTCTTCGCGGCGCTGAATCTCCGCGTGGACCAACACATCCACAGCCGCAAGCGCCGCGGACGTCTCGTCGCGGGACTCCCAGCGCTCGTCCAGCGGGTCGCAGCCCAGGATGCCCATCATCGCCCGGACCGACTGGGCTCGGGCCATCGCGGTGTCATGGTCGCCCGCCTCCAGCGCCCTGTTGCCTTCGGCTCGGGCGGCATGCACCTCGGCCAGCGCGATCGGGACCGCGAGATCGTCGTCGAGCGCGTCGGCGAATCCGGGGGTCCATTCGCCCGGTTCGACAGGGCCGACGCGGTTGCGTACGCGATGCAGGAAGTCCTCGATCCCGGTGTACGCCTTGGCCGCATCCTGCAGCGCGTTCTCGGAGAACTCCAGCATCGACCGGTAGTGCGCGCTGCCGAGGTAGTAGCGCAACTCGGCGGGCCGCACCCGCTGCAGCACCGCGGGGATGGCCAGCACGTTGCCCAGTGACTTGCTCATCTTCTCGCCGCCCATGGTGACCCAGCCGTTGTGCAGCCAGATGCGGGCGAACGGATCGCCGACCGCTTCGGCCTGGGCGATCTCGTTCTCGTGGTGCGGGAAGATCAGATCCATCCCGCCGGCGTGGATGTCGAACTCGGGGCCGAGATACGCCTCGCACATCGCGACGCATTCGGTGTGCCAGCCGGGCCTGCCGCGGCCCCACGGTGTCGGCCATGACGGCTCGCCCGGTTTCTCGCCCTTCCACAACGTGAAGTCGCGCTGGTCGTGCTTGCCGGTCGCGACGCCCTCGCCCTGGTGCACGTCGTCGATCTTGTGCCCCGACAACTTGCCGTAGTCCGGAAGGCTCAGCACGTTGAAGTACACGTCGCCGCCGCTGGCGTACGCGTGCCCGTCGCTGATGAGCCGGTCGATCAGCTCGATGATCTGGGTGATGTGCCCGGTCGCGCGCGGCTCCGCCGACGGCGGCAGCACGCCGAGCGCGTCGTATGCGGCCGAGAACGCCCGCTCGTAGGTGGCCGCCCATTCCCACCACGACCTGCCCGCGTCGGCGGCCTTGTTCAGGATCTTGTCGTCGATGTCGGTGACGTTGCGGATGAAGGCGACGTCGTAGCCCTTGGCCATCAGCCAGCGCCGCAGCACGTCGAACGCCACCCCGCTGCGCACATGGCCGATGTGCGGCAGGCCCTGCACCGTCGCCCCGCAGAGATAGATCGACACCTGGCCGGGACGCACCGGCACGAAATCACGGACGGCGCCCGTCATCGTGTCGTATAGCCGCAGGTCGGTCACGACGGGCCAGCTTACCGGCCTATTCAGCGTCGACCACCAAAGCGGTGGCGATGGCGGCCAATCCTTCGCCTCGGCCCGTCAGACCGAGGCCGTCGGTGGTCGTCGCCGACACCGAGACCGGAGCATCGAGCAACTCCGAGAGCACCTGTTGCGCTTCGGCGCGCCGCGGGCCGACCTTCGGCCGGTTCCCGATCACCTGGACGGCCGCGTTTCCGACCCGATAGCCCGCCTCGCGCACCACGTCGTGCACGTGGCGCAGCATGGCCGCGCCGCTGACGCCTGCCCAGCGCGGGTCGTCGGTGCCGAACACCTCTCCGATGTCGCCGAGCCCGGCCGCGCTCAGCAGCGCATCGCACAGGGCGTGGGCCGCGACATCGCCGTCGGAGTGGCCCGCACAGCCGTCGGCGCCGTCGAACAGCAGGCCCAGCAGCCAGCACGGCCTGCCCGCCTCGATCGAGTGCACGTCGGTGCCGAGGCCGATTCGCGGCGTGCTCACTCGGCCCGCCTGAGCAGGGCCTCGGCGAGCAGCAGATCCGTCGGCGTGGTGATCTTGAAGGCCAGCTGGTCTCCGTCGACCACTTGGACCTGGGTGCCAATCATCTCGACCATCGAGGCGTCGTCGGTGAACCCGCCCGCTCCCGCCCGTTCGTAGGCGCGGCGCAACAAGTCGGTCCGAAAGCCCTGCGGCGTCTGTACGGCCCGCAGGCCCGCGCGCTCAGGGGTTCCGAGCACGACGCCGTTGGCGTCGACGGCCTTGATCGTGTCGCTGACCGGGAGCGCGGGCACGACCGCGGGATGACCGGAGTGCAGTGCCGCGACGACGCGCGCGATCAGCGACGGCGGCGTCAGCGCCCGTGCCGCATCGTGCACGAGGACGAACTCCGCGTCGCCGACCGCGGCC